>CALDPJ010000076.1 GCA_937911795.1 uncultured Flavobacteriales bacterium
GGTAATCCTTCTGTTATGGTTTGAAAGGTGAGACCTCCGTCCGATGAGCGGTATAAACGACTGGAAACAGCGTAAACAATTTCCGGATTTGTGGGATGTAGTGCAACTTCGCGAATGTTGCTGTTGTGAATTTTAAACCACGATCCTGCGCCATCCTCGGTTTTAAAAAGTCCGTCGTTGGTAGCCAGATATAATGTCTGTGAATCAGTAGGATCCATGATCATCCAGTTGCTCTTAACGCCATCGCTGATGTTCCAGGCCATGCCCGTTGTCTGCCACGTTGAGCCATAGTCGGTGGATTTTAAAACTCCGACACCGTTATAGTCATTCGCGTCGCGGTCGCCCGTCGCGATGTAGATGATTTCAGGGTTGGCGGGATCTACCGCAATTCCGGATACACCCATGCTTGGCAAGTGATCGGTGAGGGGAGTCCAGGATTGGCCTGCATCTTCCGATCGCCACAAGCCGCCCGCAGGTGTTCCCACGTAAATTGTATTTTGATTCCCCGGCTCTTCATAAATAAAGTTCACGCGACCAATCCCCGGATTCCAGCCGTTTTGGTTGGACCACATTTTTGGCCCAAGTTCCTGCCAGTTTCCATTGCTGTTTCTGGCAACCTGCTGAGCATTGCGCCCTTTTGTAGCAGTAAACTTGTAATATTCGGTGTAGCGCTGGTGTCTCGGCGGAAATTCTCCCGACGGATAAACCCGCATTTCTGTCTCGTATTCCCAGCGTTTATACGGTTTCCAGCCACTTCCCCGGACGTTTTCCATATTGTTCCAGGTCGATTCAAACTCAGCCTGAATTTCATAAAAATTTGCACGACCGTCGTGTAGCATATCAGCCCATTTTTGTGACTGTGATTCGGAAGCGGAAAAGAGGATGATGGCCGTTAATAACAGTAATCTCAACATGTAAAAAGGTGTCTTTGATTTGGAAATGAATAGAAAACACTGGTTTTGTGAGCGCTTTCTGAAGTTTCCAAAGATACTTTTTTATCGCCTACCTTTGGATCCAGAATCTCTATAATCTCTGAAAGCCATTCCCGAAAAGCGCAACAATAGCAGCAACTATCATCGCATTCTAACAGGCGACGGATCTGACAGCATTCGGGTGGAAAGTCTGGATGAAACCTATCATTCTCAGCATGGAGCGGTTCAGGAATCACAGCATGTTTTTATCGAAAGCGGCTTTATGGCTATCGCCGGTTCAGCATCACCGCTAAAGATCTTTGAAATGGGCTTCGGAACCGGGTTGAATGCACTACTAACGTGGATAGCTGCCGAAAACTCGAATAAGCAGGTTGGGTATGTTTCGGTAGAAAAATATCCATTGCCGGTTGAGCTAGTTCAGGGACTTGGGTATTCGAACAATACAAATTATGCAGAAAAATTTCCGGCGCTCCATCGGGCTGATTGGGAGAAGCCGGTACAAATGTCGGCCAATTTTACACTTACAAAACTGTGTTCGGATCTCGATGAAATTGAACTTAAACCGGAGTTTGATCTCGTCTACTATGACGCTTTCGGACCACGGGTACAACCGAACATGTGGACGACGCAGAAACTGGAGATCGTTTATAACCTGATGAAGCCGGGTGGACGAATGGTGACTTATTGCGCGCAGGGGCAGTTCCGCCGAAATCTTAAAGAGGTCGGTTTTGTGTGGAACCCGGCACCGGGACCACCGGGGAAGCGCGAAATGACCATAGCAGAAAAAGCAGTCTGATGGAATCCTTCACGATTCGCGTATATGGAATAATTATTCACGAACAGCAACTGTGTTTGTCGCGTGAGCGGATTCAGAATGAGCTGTACGTTAAATTCCCGGGTGGTGGATTGGAATTCGGTGAGGGAACGAAAGAATGTCTGCAGCGGGAAATGCTGGAAGAAACAGAACAAGTGATTAGAACCGGGGATCATTTTTACACCACCGATTTTTTTCAGCCATCCTTGTTTCACGATCATCCGGTACAGGTAATCAGCATTTACTATTTCGCTGAATTTCTGAATCCGCAAAATTTGAAAACCGTTTCGCCTGAATCGAAAGATGAAGGTGTATTCTGGATTCCGATAAATGAATTATCACCGGCAATGCTGGATCTGCCGATTGATAAAGTAGTGGCAGAAAAAATGATTCAATCGTAGAGTACGGCTACTTGTGTCGGATCTCTTTGCCTAGCTGGCCGTTTTTATAATGAAATTCCGCGCGTAGCGAACCATCCGGAGCATACTCATATCGCACACCGTCTTCTATACCGGCTTTGTATGTTTCCTCCAGTTTTTTATTGCCGTTGTCATAGTAATAGGTCCAGACTCCATCTTCGACACCGTTTTTGTAAAAACCAGTGTATTCTACCTTACCATTCGGAAAATACGCTTCTTCCTTTACTATTTTTTCATTCTCAGCACTGCCTTTCATCCAGACAACGAATTCCGGAGTTCCGTCATCATAAGTGGAAACCACATGCATCTTCTGAGCCTGTACATGTTGAGTGGTCAAAATAATTACGAACAGAATGAATAAACGCATAAATTAAAATTTGAGGGTAGGGGAAAGGATACGCAAAACTACTAAAAGCGCACCACAAATTTCACATTAAGCCTTCGGTTGGTCAGATAATTCGGAATGGCATAAGATTGATTCGAATCATCTTTGATCCATAAATAGGAGACAACATTATTGGCTCCAAACAGATTGAAAATTTCCAGGCTGACATAGGCCGCGTTAAAATGGCTGAAGAAACCGGTAGTTTTCCGCTCCTTTTTCTTGCTGATAAAATCGTAGGAGAAGCCGATATCAACGCGTTTATAGGAAGTCGTTCGCAGCGTGTCGCGAAATCTTTCGTGCGTGGGTGGACCATATGGCAGACCCAAACCGAACAGAAGGCTCAGATGCACCCTGAATTGAGGCCAGTTCGGCATTTCGTCCTGAAAGAATAAATTGAAATTGAGCCGTTGATCCGTCGGTCGGGGAATAAATCCCGGTACAATTAATAAGCTGTCTACGCTTACCTGATCTGCAGTGTAGCCCGGAACGATCTTTTGCCCGTTTACATTGTAATGCTGATAGAATTCATCGTCTTCAATGTCCTCACGCGTTTGCATGAGCGACAATGCAGCCCACGATTCGATTCCTTTGATAAATTCTCCGTTGAGCTTGAAATCTATTCCGGTTGCGTAACCGTTGGCATTGTTGGTTGCGTAGTAACGCAGACGGACATTGTCTACTTCATAAGGAATAATGTCGAGCAAGTGTTTGTAATACACTTCCGTCACAAACTTGAATGGTCGTTTCCAAAACATAAAATTCAAGTCGGTTCCCAGCACAAAGTGAATTGATTTCTGAGCGCGTATTTCAGGATTGAGTGTGCCGTTGAAATCCCTCAGTTCACGGTAAAACGGCGGTTGATAATAAATTCCGGATGCAAGTTTGAATACTACATCACGGGTCAGAATGGTGGAGTCATTGAGAATTTTTTCCCAACGCGGTTTATAGGTAATATTTCCGCGGGGACTGATGACCAGTTGATCATTGAAATTCCAGTAATTTGCCCGCACTCCCAGATTGGTTGTAAGAATGGCATCATTGTTTAGTGTATGCGACCAGCTGTCCTGCAGATAGGCGCTGAACCGGTTGCTTTGCATCTGAAGCTGAGTTTTGAGCACGTACGGAAAAACGATCTGCTGGCCCGGTTGAAGCGAAGGGTTTGTATAGCCAACCGAATCCTGTGGATGTGGTACAGAATATCCTGCAGAGTCGAGCATTTCCCACTCATCGATCTTGTCAAAAATCTGTTCATGTTTATAATCTGCGCCCCATTGAACATAATGCTGCCCGGCTTCGTGAAAACCTTTCAGAGCAACACTGGCAACATTCGCTTCAAGTTCGTTTCTGGCGTGCCTCAGAAATCCTCCGACGCCTCTGCTGCGTGCTGCTTCACTGAATTCATCTGATCCGAAATCCCGTTCAATTTCTTCGAGCCGGTATTCCCCGAGCACATCAAAATGTTCATTTTCGAGCGTCGTAAAAACCGACCCGGTTAGTTTGATCAACGATTTTTTCGTCAGTTGATAATCAAACGCCAGGGCACCGAATGCAGTTTCGTGGCGGGTTTTCTCTTCTCCTTCGAAAAATACCGTGAAGCGCAAGGTTTCATTGAGTGTACCAAGTTCAGTTTCCCGGTTCTGCGGAACAAAATTATAATTGTTTTGACCATAGCTACCGAGCAATCCTACCTGAAGTTTTTCTGTGATATCGTACGTTAAATAAGTTTGTAAATCGGCAAACCACGGTCGGTAATCGCCTTGGGTGTCGAGTGAGCCGAGCAGATATTGGTTGGATTGATAGCGAATTCCGGTGATGTGTGTGAAGCGCTGGTTTTTGGATATACCTTCAAAATGAACCGATCCGCCGAGGAGGCTGACCATCGCCGATCCACTGAATTCGGTTGGTTTTTTATATCGGATATCCAACACAGAAGAAAGTTTGTCACCGTATCTGGCTTCAAATCCGCCGGCAGAAAAATTCACAGAACCGATCAAATCCACGTTGGGAAAACTGAGCCCTTCCTGTTGACCAACCCGCACCAGAAATGGTCTGTAAACTTCAATGTCATTGACATAAATCAGATTTTCTTCATAACTGCCCCCGCGAACAGAATACGAACTGCTGAGCTCATTGCGTAAAACAACACCCACCGCTCCGGTGAGTAAACCTTCGATTCCCGGCCGCACCATCGGCAACTCTTTTGCCGAACGAATCTGAATCGGTTGCATGGGGCTGGTTCGGACACGGTAATCTTCGACCACAAAATCTGCCATTTCACGTATGCGCATCAAAACATCCACCTGCTGAATTTCGCCGGGCAATAGTCGGGTCTTAAACTTTTGCATTTCGAATGAGGCGTGAGAAATAACAATTTCCAGGCTGTCATAAGCAGGAAGGGAAATACTGAATTTCCCGAGTGAGTCTGAAACTACCCCAATTCCGTTTTGAAGGTTGTAAATATTGGCAAATTCTACCGGAGCACCTTCATGATCGGTGAGTGTTCCCTGAATGGCACCGGTCTCGTTTTGAGCAGTCGCCACTACTGATAGGATCAGCAGACTCAATACCAGCACACTTTGAATCAAAAGAGTCCTCACCAGCCTGCGCTATTTGTCTGAATTGTCTCTCTTTTTGAAAGCTCCGTCGCGCCATGCTTCAATGAATTTCGCCCAGGCAATGGGGTTGAAAATATTCATAGGAGGTGCCTGACCGGCATAGTAAATCCGGTTTTGGTAATTCTGCATCTGGTATTTGAAATTTTCGCTACCATCGGCGGGCATGGCTTCTCGTCGCGAAATCATATCCGCCTGAGCCAGATTGCGGGCGGCGCGTTCTGCATCGGTTTCGGGCAGGTCGAGGGCGAGAAAGGCTTCTTTAAACTGCTCGCGGGTTGGCCACGGATAAATTACTGTTTCAGCGAGCTGCACAGTATCGCGATACAACATCTGGATCATTGAATATTTGCTCTCCGTTAAAGTATCGGGCAGCACGATGCTGTGACGACGGAAACCGACAGCCGAAAAGTTAATACTGTCTCCTTTTTGTGCAACAAAAGAAAAATAGCCGTTCACATCCGACATAGTTCCCCGGTGCGAATCGGCGATAATGACATTTACAAACGGAACCGCTTCAAGGCTGTCGCCGGTTACGATTACTCCCGAAAACTGTATCAAATCATCATCATTACCAGTTCTCTGAGCCTGCGCAGAAACCGCGACCAACATCAACCCGGTAAAAAGTAGTTTTGTAAATTGCACTATCTTCATCAATCAAAGTATATGGCGCTAAATTAATCAGATTATTCTTAAGCGTAGGTGGTGTCGGGATTGATGCAAATAAGTTATAAAAGTCATCCGTTGGATAATAAATCAGTGGTTCATGCTGCATTTAACTGCTGAATCGAAATATTATTTTCCGAATCTGTACAACTTTTCAGATAAACAATAGTCAGGGTGGGTGAGAAGCGAGATTATATGACAGAAATTGAGCTGGTAAAACAATGCCTCACAGGAGATGAATTGGCTCAAAAGAAATTGTATAACCAGTTCTCGGGGCAGATGATGGGTGTTTGTTTCAGGTATTCAAAAAACCGCGACGACGCTTATGATATGTTTCAGGACGGCTTCATTAAGGTCTTTGAGAAACTGCACATGTACAATGGAAAGGGACCTCTGGGTGCCTGGATCCGGCGGACGATTGTCAACAACATCCTCGACGAACTCAGAAGGCAGAAACGCCTGATGAATTATGAGGAATCCTACCGTGTGGATTTTAATACGCACAATGATGGATGGGATGACAATTTCGAAATGGATGAAGACGATCCGGTGAACCATAATCGAATACTGGAAATGGTTCAGTCTTTGCCGCCCGGTTATCGCACCGTGTTTAACCTGTATGCCATTGAGGATTATTCGCACCGGGAAATTGCCGATATGCTCGGAATTACCGAGAGTACCTCAAAAACGCAGTATCGCAAAGCAAAAGGACATTTGAAAAGAATGATTCAGGAAGAAAGAAAAACATCAGAACTATAGCTGTGAAAAACAACAACTTAGATCAAGTCATTAAGGATTCGCTGGAGCAGTTGAATCCTGAAGTTCCCGCACATTTGTGGGAAAATATACGGGCCAATATTTCGGCGGCAAACCCTGCCGGTTCCGCTTCAGGAGTAGAGCAAGGTACAGCAGGTTCTGCTGCTACCGGAGCTTCGGGTTTATTGAAACTCGGAATTGCCGCAGCAGTTTTGATCGGCGGAGGAATATTGGTTTGGCAATTGAATACCAATCCCGAACCCATTGCCGAACAGCCATCAGTTCCAGTGATTGAAAATCAGAAAACCCCTGAATTACAGGAGCCGGAATTACCCATAGCTGATTTTTCGATCGGTGAAGAAGAATCACAGGAAGAACCTGTAAACCGTGAATCAGAAAGAATTTTGACGGATGAAGCACAGAATTCAGAAATAACGCCTGAACATCCAACGGCTACAGTTGAGGAACCAACAAATGATGTAGCAGAGGAAGTTACGACTCAAACTACCGAAGATTCAGATGAATCCGCGAATATTGCCGAAGAACCGACAGATAATTCAGCACCTGAATCTACTTCAGCAGAACCCGAAAGCGCGAATAATACAGTTGCTGATGATTCTGATAATGAAGGATCTTCAGACGATATTTTGCCGGAGCCTGTACCTGTGCCATATGTGGAAGCCGGTATTCTGGCCGATGCAGTTTCAGGAGAAGTACCTATGAAAGTGAAATTCGAAAATACAACAGAAGCGAAAGCTTATGAATGGGATTTCGGCAACGGAAGAAGGAGTACCGAAACCGCTCCTGAAATTGAATTCGACGAGGAAGGAGGGTATACGGTTGAGTTAACGGTGACTGACTTTAATGGAAATCGGATTACAGATCAAATGGAGATTACTGTTTATCCAAAATCCACTCTTTTTGCACCGAATACTTTCACTCCCAATGGTGACGGTACCAACGATTATTACATGGTGGAAGGGAAGAATGTTTCTGATGTTAAGATCTATATATACAGGATGGACGGATCGCTGGTTTTTGAGGGGAATGGTTTGGAAGCCCAATGGGATGGACGAGATCCTCAAGGAAATCAAAACGGAATGTATAATGTAGTTGCTACAGCTATTGCGGCAAGCGGAGACCTCTTAGTCAAAACAACACCCTTGCAAATCAATTAGAAATTTCGCTATTTCTGCGCGTGCTGCAAATACAGCACTGGTAGCGATAAATACGCTTCAGTTCCTTCTTCGATTCCCTGGGCTTTCAGGTAAGTGTCATTCACGACATCTCCCAGTTCAGGAACCCATTCCTTGAATTTGCGTCTTTCGGCTTTTAATATCTTCAGATCTGCTTTTACCAGCGGAGACAACGTTTCTTTAAGACTGATACCCTCTGTCATTTTTTTGCGGCGGTAAACGATCTGCAAATATTCCCACATGGACAGGTGACCAGCATACTGAACCTCTTGCTGATCACTTTGGATACAGGCAATATAGGCCACCAGATTCGCTTCTCCTTCGTCGGTTACGCCGAAACTGTGCGCCAGTTCGTGTGCAGTAACAAATATTTTCTCGGGTTGAGGGTGCGCTTTTTCAAGCAACGCTTCTCCGGTAAAAGGAAAGTAAATACCCGAAATTCCAAATTTTCTTAAAGCACCTGCCGGCTGCATATATCTGACTCTGCTTGGAGTGGAGTGGTGAAATCCATAATTCTCGAGGGATTTTCGAACTTGCTGCCGGAGATGGATTTCAAAATCCTGTTTTTCAGAATATATCATCAACTGATCGCTACGAATTTCATTCAACCGGGCAACTGTCGATTCACCAAAAGCCAGCAACATTGATTCTGTAACAACTACCGGCTCCTGGGGCAGCCGCACCTCGGCTTTGCCGGTCCAAGTGACCGGTTTGATCGCAGCGGCAACGTCGTGAAGTTCTGCTACCGACAATGCCAACGA
>CALDPJ010000077.1 GCA_937911795.1 uncultured Flavobacteriales bacterium
GAATTGTATAGGATTCAATTGGGTAAAATAAAGCTTGATCAGGAATACCAGGAAAAGATGCGCCAGGTAAAGCAGGAACGAATGGAAAATCAGGAACTCCACCTTTCAAGACAGGAGCAGCTAAGAAAGGAAAAAGAATACAGAGAATCAGATTTTGCCAGAAATATGGAAATGGAACGAAACGCAGCCTTGATAAAGCTGAAGGCGCTGGAAGGGTACTCGGTAGCAGATGATGATCCTGATGTGCGAGGTTGGAAAGTAATTAGCAAAAATGGGTATGAAGTGGGGACCATTGATGAACTGATTGTGGACAGAAATGAAATGAAAGTGAGATATCTGGACGTAGCACTAAATGACAACTTTGGCGAAGGTAATCGCAATCGGCACCTACTACTCCCTATTGGCGTTGCTGAAATAGATGAGCACGACGATATGGTGTTTGTTCCCGGCATCGATCAGTCGCTGGTGAATAAAATACCGGAATTTACGGGCGACCAAGTGACAAGAGATTATGAAACTACGTTGATCAATGTATTAACGGCAGATGATGAGCCCCGCAGTGCTTCCAAGCTCGAGAACTTCTACGACAGAGACCACTTCAATGATAGCAAGTTTTATAGATCGAGAAGAAAATTTTAGAATAAGAAATTTCAAGCTGATCTTCTAATGCGAAGATCAGCTTTTCTTTTTTAACTACTTTTAACCCTCGTTGATCTTTCTCCCTCCTCTACGCCATGTGTTCACGGATGAATAAAAACGTTAGAAAAGATTCGTTCTGGTTGGAACTATAATTTCCATGATGTAGTTTTGCAAACCGAATGAACATTCGATCAGTATTTATGGAAAACATCTCTGAGAAGAAGAAAGCGATTTTTGAAAGTACTTTAGACTTGATCCAGGAGCATGGTTTTCATGGAGCGCCGATGAGCCTGGTGGCAAAAAATGCGGATGTAGCAACCGGTACCATTTACCACTATTTCGAGAGCAAAGATCAGCTTATTTGTGAGCTTTATTCTTACAATCGCCAACGGGTGGTGGATGTGGTGAATGAAGCGCTGGCTGAAGAAGGCGCCTTCAAAGAAAAGTTCATCAGAATGTGGAAGAGCGTGTTTCGATTTTACTCCGAAAACACGAGCCTGCTGATTTTCTTTGAACAGTATGTAAACTCACCTTTTAATGCACACAAAATCCATGAAGACTACGAAGACCGCCCGCTATACACATTTCTGATGGAGGGAATTGAAAAAGGAATTCTCCGGAAGATCAGACCTGATGTTTTGATGATTCATGTCATCGGAACCGGAATTTCACAAGCAAAATTGCACCAGTTCGGCACCGAGCCTTTAAACCCCGAAGACATCGATCTGGTGGTGGAAATGGTTTGGGAAGGCATTTCCGGCATTAAATAAATTGAACATAAACCAATACCTGTTTTAATCGTTATTTTTTATTACATGAAAAACATACACACTGTTTTACTCATTTCCTCAATTTTGATTTTAGCTTCCTGTGAAAATCAGAATCAACAAAGACCTATGTCTGTGCCGACTTTACCCGTAGTGGAAGTGCCGGCTCAATCCATTACCGGATTTTCTTCCTCCCCAGCCAGTCTCGAAGGAACCGTAACGAGTGCAGTAAGAGCAAAAGTCTCCGGGTACATTACAGATGTTCTTGTAGATGCGGGAGCAAAGGTGCGAAAGGGGCAGCAGCTTTTTAAGCTCGAAACACAGACCTTATCTCAGGATGCCGAAGCAGCAGTTGCCAATGTTAATGCTGCCAGGGTGGAAGTGGATCGTTTGAAGCCTCTGGTCGAGCGCGAAATTATCAGTGAAGTACAATTGCAAACCGCCAAAGCCAGGCTGGCTCAGGCAGAAGCAGCTTATAACAGTGTCACGGCCAGTATAGACTACGCCGTGATCAAAAGTCCGGTAGATGGTTATGTAGGTTCCATTAATTTCCGGCAAGGGGCCTTGGTGAGCCCGGCAGATCCCACACCGCTCACCACCGTTTCCGATGTAGACGAAGTGTACGCCTTCTTCGCCATGAACGAGCGCGATTACCTGGATTTCATTCAAAAAACTCCCGGTGAAAGTCTGGACGAGAAAATTGAAAATTTCCCGCCGGTGCAGTTGCAGTTGGTCAATGATTCGATTTATCAGCACGATGGACAAATTCAGACAGTCTCAGGACAAATCAACCCAACTACCGGAACGGTTCAGTTTCGGGCAGTTTTTCCGAATCCTAACCGGATCCTCGCCAGTGGAAACAGCGGAAGAATTCAGATACCGCGAACCTATGAGAACGTACCTGTGGTTCCTGAATCTACCACTTTTGAGCGCCAGGGAAGGGTATATGTTTACAAGGTTCACGGCGACACGCTTGCTGTGGCAACAACCATTGGCGTTCGCGACCGCATCCAGAATATGGTCGTGGTAGAATCCGGAATAAAACCGGGCGATAAAATTGTGGCGCAGGGAATCGGAAAACTCCGCGACCGCTCTCCGATCCAACCGCAGCCGATGCCTTTTGACAGCATCGCCAGTCCGTTAAATGTAGTTTTTAAATAAGCACAACCCAATGCTGAAGAAATTTATAGACAGACCGGTTTTATCGACCGTTGTTTCCATCCTGATCCTCATTCTGGGTGTATTGGGTATGCTTAACCTTCCGATCACGCAATATCCTGATATTGCTCCGCCTACGGTTCAGGTGCAGGCCAATTACCCCGGTGCCAATGCCGAAACCGTACTTCAGAGTGTCATCATTCCCATCGAGGAACAGATCAACGGCGTGGAGGATATGACCTATATCACCTCCACGGCGAGCAACAGCGGCCGTGCAGATATCAAAGTATTTTTTGATCAGGGCGTGGATCCCGATATCGCAGCGGTAAACGTACAAAACCGGGTGGCCCGCGCAACCCCATTGTTACCGCGCGAGGTGACCCAGTCGGGAGTAA
>CALDPJ010000078.1 GCA_937911795.1 uncultured Flavobacteriales bacterium
TGCGGGAATTGACAATACCACCGGAGCCACGGGTTATTCTGATTTTACAGATATCAGCGGCGTTGTATCACCAGGTCTTGATTATCCTGTCTCAGCAATTCTGGGAAATGGAGGTACCTGGACTGAAACTCTAACCATCTATATAGATTGGGATCAGAGTTTGACTTTTGACGCCGACGAGCGGTACGAAATTGGAAGCTGCACCACCACAGGATGTGCTACTCCTATTTCGGGTAGTATTTCTGTACCTGTGGATGCGACACCTGGCGAAACCACAATGCGCGTTATAGGTAAATTCAGTACCCCACCTGTTGGACCTTGTACAAGTGATGGTTCCATGACCTTCGGTGAAGTTGAGGATTACTCAATAGTGGTTCTATCGGGTGAATGTACCCCCCCAAACTTTACGTATACCGTTATCAATGATTGTGAAGCTGATAACTACGATGTATCTGCTTTGCTCACCGATTTTGGAACAAACACCTTTATTACTGTTTATTTAACCCGCTCTGATGCAGTTCCGGTTAACCCTGTCACACTCGTTTTGCCTCTTGAAGGCCAAACGGTTAACATTTTAAACAATATTCCTTTTGGTGTTACCGTTACTGCTTCCATCGAAGGACAAAACCCTCTGTGCAACCTCACCAGAAACTTTGCTGAACTTATTTGCCCGGCAGAAAATGACGAGGCCTGTACGGCTACAACCTTAGTTTGTGGAGATAACTTCTCAGACCAGGTCTTTTTAGGAGCGAGTCAATCTATTGATGACGATTGTGGCGGAGCGGGAACAGGTGATGTTTGGTATACTTTCGAAGCTGACGGTACTCAATCTTACACCGTTGCAGAAACACAAACTGATGTTGTTGTAGATTTATGGCTTGGCGATGACTGCGGAGCGCTAACCCAGGTTACTTCTTGTGCCGATTCGCCCGAATCAGTTACAGTTTATGATGCCGGAACTTATTATTTCCGCATCAGACCCTGGAGTACAGCAACAACTTATGGAGTATCGTTAACGTGTGCGCCATTTGATTGTGAAGAACTTGGCGGCGACATAGGCAGTAGCTGTGACGACGGTGACGCGGGAACCGTTTTTGATGTAATTACTGCTGAATGTGAATGTGTGGGTACACCCATTGCTGCTAACGATGAAGCTTGTACAGCTACAACACTGGAATGTGGTGATGCACTAACCGGACTCTCATTTGCCGGTGCTACACAATCACTCGATGATGCTTGTGGCGGATCCGGAACGGGTGATGTTTGGTTTACCTTTGAGGCAGATGGAACTCAAGCATACCTGGTAGCTGAAACTCAAACCGACGTAGTTGTAGATCTTTGGATTGGCGACGACTGCGGTAACATTACGCCAGTTTCAGCATGCGCTGATAGTCCTGAAAGTGTTGAAGTCAGTGCGGCAGGCACATATTATTTCCGTATCAGACCATGGTCATCAGCAACTACTTATGGTGTATCCTTAACTTGTTCTCCATTTGATTGCCCGGGAGTAGGAAACATAGGTAATCCTTGTGACGATGGTAATGCTGCAACAATCAATGATGTAATTACCGAAACTTGCGAATGTCTTGGAGTCGTTCCTCCCGCTAATGATGAATGTAATGAAGCCCTCCCATTAATATGTGGCAACACATATACGGGAACTACTGTAGGAGCAGTTGCTTATCCAACGGGTCAGCCTTTCTGTACAACCACAGCACCTACAGCGGGCAATGGTGGAGTTTGGTACTCCATTACTCCCACCAATGATACTGAAATTACACTTGATCTTTCAGGATCTGGTTATGATACAAAAATATTCTTGTACTCTGGTACTTGTGATGGTTTAGTATGTGTTGAAGGTGATGATGACGACGGCGAAGGGACACAGTCTCTGCTTAACACAACACTTACGGGAGGAACTTCCTACTCCATTTATATAACAGGTTTTTCTTCAAATCGTGGTTCTTATATTCTGAACGTAAGTTGCGTTGATCTTGTTTGTTCTCCTACAATATCTTCTGCTATTGCAGTTGATGCTGAAGGTGATCCTTTGGATTGTGTTGATTTCTTCGGTTCATACTACCTCGAAGTTACACTCGCGGGTGGAACTCAGGCAGCTTATAATGTAACTGCCGGATCTAGTCCGGTAACTGTTATTAATGCCAATGGAACCGGAATTGTAGGTCCAATAGCAGGTGGCGATGCCACAATTGATGTAGTTGGTACAGTAAATCCAAACTGTGGTGCTTCTCAATTATACGATGCTGTAGCTTGTCCTCCTTCAAACGATGAGGCATGTTCTGCCCTTTTATTAGAATGCGGTGATACTTATTCAGGAATTAGTTTTGAAGGTGCTACCCAGTCTTTTGATGATGCATGTGGTGGATCGGGCACAGCTGATGTTTGGTTTACTTTTGAAGCAGACGGAATTCAGGCATACACTATTGCAGAAACTCAAACTGACGTGGTAGTGGATCTTTGGTCAGGTGATGACTGTGGTAACTTAACACAGGTATTTGCTTGTGCTGACTCTCCGGAGTTCTTCAGTGTAATTGATGCAGGAACTTATTATTTCCGTATCAGACCATGGGGAACTGCTGCAACATATGGTGTTTCGTTAACTTGCTCTCCATTGGCGGTAAACGATGAAGCTTGTACTGCTACAGTTCTTGAATGCGGTGACGTATTGACGGGTCAGTCTTTCCTCGGTGCCACTCAGTCTTTTGATGATGCATGTGGTGGCGCTGGTACTGCCGATGTGTGGTACTCATTTGTTGCCGATGGAACCCAAACTTACCTTATTGCAGAAACAGAAACTGATGTTGTTGTTGATCTTTGGACTGGCGACTGCGGTACTCTAACACCGGTTTCCTCTTGTGCTGATTCTCCCGAAAGTGTAGAAGTAACTGCAGCGGGGACTTATTATTTCCGTATCAGACCTTGGAGTACAGCCACAACTTATGGAGTTTCGCTAACTTGCACCCCATTTGACTGCCCCGGTGTAGGAAATATCGGTGATGCTTGTGATGATGGAAATCCAGCCTCTTATGATGATGTGATTACAGCCGAATGTGAATGTGAGGGACATATTGTAATGCCAGGTGAAATTTGTGAACTGCCTATTGATGTTACTAACCTTCCTTATAGCCATAGTGGAAATACAGCAACCTATCTGAATGACTATCTTAATACAGATGTGCCACCACTTGCTGATGGGGCAATTACCAACGGTACCGGGTCAAATTTCTATTTATCAGGTAATGAGGTAGTATATGGTTATACTCCTACTCAGGACGAAATTCTGACTATTTCGACTACGAATGCTGACGATTGGGTTGCCCTGTGGGTATTTACCGGTTGTCCTTTTGCGAGTACGTTAGCCTACCATACATCTATCAGCGGAGATACCCGACTCATCGAAAATCTTCCGGTAGAAGCAGGCGTTACTTACTATATAGTTATTGCCACTTGGGGTTCACAAATTGAAAGCACTGACTATACCTTGAATATTACTAAACTCGAAACTTGTATGGGTACGCCATCTGCGGGAACCATAGAAGCTGATGACATGGTTTGCGCGGCTACAGCCTTTACTTTGACTGCTACCGGCGAGTCGGCAGAAGCAAGTGGTCTGGTACTCACATGGCAATCTTCTCCTGCTGGTCAAAACGATTGGACGGATATCGATGCGCCGTATGCAAATCCATTTACAATGGAAGATGGTATTACCGAGGCTACTGATTTCAGACTTAAAGCTTACTGTCAGGAAAGTGATCAAACAGATTATTCAAATGTTGTTTCGATTTCGATTAACCCGGTAATTACTGAATGTTACTGTATTCCGGAATATAGTACCGGATGTTCCGGTGGAGATTTGATTTCAAATGTTTACTTACAAGGTGAAAACGTAACAATTGATAATTCTTCGGAATGTAGCGAAGGTGACTACGGAGACTATACAGCACTGCCAGCGGCTGACCTCGCTCCCGGAGAATCTTATACCTTGACGGTCTCTACGAGCTATACTTCGCCCCAATTTGAAGACGTTAAAGCATGGATCGATTACAACCAAAATGGCGTATTTGATGCTTCAGAGGAAATCGCTAACACTTTTGGCGATGGATTGCCGGGTGGCACACTCGGTTTTGAATTTCTGGTTCCTGAAGGCTTAGTTGCAGATAGCTACAGATTGCGCGTGCGTATGGTGTATTCTAACGAAACATTTGACGCTTGCAGCAGTCAAACCTATGGTGAAACCGAAGATTATATGATCGATATTATCCAATTAACTGCTTGTTCTGGTACGCCGGAGGCAGGTACTGCTACTGAAGATGATATCGAAATTTGCGAAAATCAACCGTTCACATTGGAAGTGACAGGGACTTCAGAAGCAGCTGATGGATTGGTGAAAATCTGGCAAGCATCAACTGATGGTGGTGCAACCTGGACTGATATTCCGGGCGCAGCTGCATCAATCTATGTAAACCCGGGTGTATCTGTGGCTACTTTGTTCCGTTATTCTGTAACGTGTACAATTAGTACTCAATCAGATTACTCTAATGTTATTACTACCACCCTCAAGTCTGCAAATGAATGTTATTGCACTCCTGAAGGTACAAATTCGGCACGGTACATTTCTAATTTCTCTACTACCGGAGGAACTGAAAATGTTACGAATAACGGTTCAGGTTTCTCAACTGGAGGCTACGGTGATTTCACAACAATGACTGTTGCACAAGCTACCGAAGGGATAGTTGACTTTAGTGCTAATGTTGTAGGAGGTACTGCAGGATTCAGAATCTGGGTTGACTGGAATCAGGATGGCTCATTTGATATAGTAGATGAGGTGGCTTATAATTCTACATCTTATTTAACGGCACACACAGGCTCCTTTACCGTACCGGCTGATGCTGCTCCGGGTGAAACCCGTATGCGAATTGTGAGTCATTGGTTGAGTACGACGGGATTAATTGATCCTTGTGCCACCGGTTTTACCTATGGTGAGTTTGAAGATTACACTTTTAATGTTTCTTCATCATCGATTGTTTCACTTAATGGTACCGTAACCTGGAACAGCAACTGTGACGATCGTGCCGGTACAGTAA
>CALDPJ010000079.1 GCA_937911795.1 uncultured Flavobacteriales bacterium
AGTTGCTGAAGGGCTATGCAGATGTAGATTATCAGAACTATCAACCGGTCGTTACGTTCGTCAACGGCGAATACTGGGGAATAATGAATCTCCGGGAGCGCCTCGACGACAATTATATTCTGCACCGCTACGGTTACGAGCGCCACGAAATCGACATGCTCGTCGATAAATTTTCGACGGTGTACGGAAGTAGTTCTCACTATCTGAATCTGCGCGCGTTCTGGGAAAACAATGATCTCGGCGAACCGGAGAACTACGAATATGTGAAAACCCAAATGGACGTTGTGGATTTCAGGGACTACCACGTTCTTCAGATTTATTGCATGAACATCGATCAGCCGGGGAAAAACGTGCGGTTCTGGCGACCGAAAAAGCCCGGAGGAAAATGGCGCTGGTTGCTGCTCGATATGGATGACTCATTTTCGTACGCCGATCATTGTGAGTATGACCGAAACGGTCTGGTGTTTTGCAGCGGTCTGGATTCCATCAGCGCCACTTCTGTCAATCCAAAATCAGACTGGCCCGATTGGGCGCCCAACAGCCCTGCCCGAACGCTGCCACTGCGCGCCTTGTTGGGGAGTGAAGAATTTCGAAACGATTTCATTCTGCGCTTCGCAGATTTGCTGAATACCGCCTTTCTACCTGAACGACTCAACGAAATTCTGGATGAGGCAGACGAACGAATTGCACCGTATATGCAGGAGCACTACGAGCGGTGGCACCGGCCCGAACCTGGGGTAAGAACCGAACACGTGGATCGCATGCGCAACTTTGCAAACCTTCGCAAAGCAGTGATGGAAGAGGATATCGTTAACTTTTTTGAGTTGTCCGGGAGCTATGACCTTACGGTGAACGTTCAACCTTCGGGTGCCGGCCATATTAAAGTAAACAGCATTCTCATTCATCCGGATTCGGTGTTTTTGTTGAATGATGAGGTATATCCGTGGACGGGGAAATATTATTCAGGAGTAGAACTACCCATCGCTGCAAAAGCGGCACCGGGTTATGTTTTCTCGCACTGGTTAGAAACCGGTGGTACCAATGACACCCTTTTCATTAATCCTGGTGAAGATGTGATGCATACAGCAGTGTTCGAACCTGTTCCCGTTGCAGAACCAATCCATTTCTGGAGTTTCAATTCTGCCGGTGAAATGACCGCTCCGTATTTTACTGTTGGGGGAGGAGGGCTGGATGTTCTTGCTGAAGAACTTATCATTCAAAATTCCGGTAGTGGTTTTTCGGGTGAGAATGCCCGATTCGGTGTGGCGTCCGGATCTCAGTTGGTGGTTGATCAGGCGGCCGGAACAACGCTCATCCTTGAGGTGCCAACAGAAGGTTTTCACTCTCCTGTTTTGAGCTACGAAGCGCGCAGTACCACTGCCGGTGCAGGAATTCACCGGGTGTTTTTCTCTACCGACGGAGTGACGTTTACATTGATGGACAGCTTGATAATCTACGATGATTCACCGCTTGTTTATTCGGTTGATTTTTCGGCAATTGCCGGAGTTACCAACAACCCTGTTTTCCGGATAAAAATAGAACTCGTTAAAGGTGAAGGCGGATTAATCGGAGACAACATCTTCGATAATATTGCGGTAGATGCAATTCCAATGGCTGACGAAAATCTTCCTCCGGGAATGGAAGGTCCGCTTCACCGGCTGGAACTGATTGCCGGAGATGCTCCGCAGGTTATTGACCTGAATGAATTGTTTACAGATCCTGATGGAGATCCGGTTGAATTTCAACTTTCGGATGTGGAAGGTGGGGCGTTTTCTGTGAATTTATCTCAGACTGATTTATCGGTAACTGCGGAAGAAACGGGCGCGGGTCGTTTTGTTCTCTCGGTGTCTGACGGAATTCATCAACCTTTGCTGTTGGCGGTCGACGTGCTCGTGTATCCGGCGCCAGCGCAAATTACGCTGATCAATGGTTTCGAATTCGGCGCCTGGACCGAAGATCAGCCTGCGGGAAGTTTTCCGGCAAACATGATTTTTTTGCAGGGCTCGACAGCTGATCCGACCATCAATACTCCGTTGCGATATGCCTATCACATTCCTGCCGATGATTATAATTTCGAAGACATAACGACCATTGGATTTCCTTACAACAATACAACCGGCACGCGCATCAATGGTCTGGAAGAATCTGGCGTTTCATTCGTCAATACCGGCAAACAGCGGGATGTAGGAGGAGCTGTAGTTGCTGTGAATACCATGGGGGTCGATGTTCCGATTTACCTTGAGTGGACAGCAGGAACGATGGTGCCACACAGCAGAAAGTACAATATCCGCGTTCAGTACCGGTTCAATATCAATGATGATTTTGAGGATTTGATGGTGAACGACCAGCCGGTTGAATACTTGTGGAATCCGGTAGGAAATCAGCAACTCCATTTCGACCCCGTCGCGTTGCCAGAGAGCTTTCAGAACCGGCCGTATATTCAGTTCTTGTGGAAATATTATCACACTGGTGAGCAGGTGTTGGCAGGTTCAGGAAAGCGGGCGGTTTTGCGGCTGGATGATATTGCAATTGGTACCGCAGAATTTGTTACCACTATTCACGAGGCAGAAAATTCGATGCTTTCGGTGTACCCAAATCCGGTATCAGCGTTTCTTACCGTCGAAAATTTTTATGACGAAGTATTATCCGGAGCAGTTTTTTCTCTGAGCGGCAAAAACCTCATGGATCTCAGTAATATACAGAATAGATATACTTTGGATCTCTCTGCCCTCTCTCCGGGGATGTACACGCTTGAGTTGTTCAGTGAAAACGGTTCGATCAGGGAGCGAAAGAAAATTATTGTAATCCGCTAAGTCGGTCAGATAACATTCACTTCGCGTTCCAGTTCTACCCCGAACCTGCTTTTTACCGATTGCAGTACTTGTTCCGACAAATCGTAAATTTCTTCTCCGGTGGCTCCGCCGTAATTCACCAGGACCAATGCCTGGCGCTCGTGCATTCCACAATTCCCGATGCGTTTGCCTTTCCATCCGCATTGTTCAATCATCCAACCAGCAGCGAGTTTATGCATCCCTTCTGCAGCCGGATAATGCGGAATGTCGGGATGTGTGCTGATAATGTCCTGAAATTCGGATTCTGAGATGGTCGGATTTTTGAAAAAACTTCCGGCGTTGCCGAGCACCCTCGGATCCGGCAATTTCGACTGGCGAATATTTATAACTGCGCGACTTACTGAATCCAGACTGATTTCAGATATACCCATCCGTTCCAGTTCCTGCTCAATGGCGCCGTAGCTCGTATTGAAATCAGGATATTTTTTGAGCCGATACTGTACACTTACGATAGCGAATTGATTTTTGAGTGATCGCTTGAAAACACTTTCCCGATATCCAAATTCACAATCTGCTATATTGAACTCCTGAATTTCTCCTGTGATGAGATTTACCGCCTTCAATGAATGGAAGCTGTCTTTGATCTCTACTCCGTACGCACCAATGTTCTGCATGGGGCTGGCTCCAACATTTCCGGGGATCAGGGAAAGATTTTCGAGTCCACCCAGGTTTTGGTCAATCGTCCAGCGCACGAAAGTATGCCAGTTTTCACCTGCGCCGGCTTCTACCAACGCGTACCGGTCGTTTTCTGAAATTATTTTCTTTCCGGTCAGGTCAATTTTAATAACCAGTGCATCCAGAGGTCGCGTAAAGAGTAAATTGCTTCCACCACCCAGAATCAGACGGTTTTCATTTTGAAGTTTCGGGTCGTGCAGCACCGTTTGCAGGTCGTCGATACGCTGCACCCGCACCATCATTTTAGCAGTGGTGTCAATCCCGAAGGTGTTGAAATCTCTGAGCGAAATTTGATGATACATTTCCATAACGGGCAAAATTAGCCGACGTTTGAGTGTGACAAACTCCGCTCGGATCAATCTTATCAACAACCGGATACAACAAAAATCAAAAGGCGCTGTATCTTCGTAGCCGATGAAAAGGGTAATTATATCGGTAACCAACGATTTATCAACAGATCAACGGGTTGATAAAGTAGCACGGTCGCTGCAGAAACTTGGTTACCGGGTATTGCTGGTCGGGAGATTGTTGCCGGACAGTGCTCGGCTCAAAAGAGAATATCCGTGTCACCGGATGAAGTTGTGGTTTCGGAAAGGACCTTTGTTTTATGCGGAGTATAATTTGCGCCTGTTCTTTTTGCTGAATGCCGCGAAAGGAGATATTTTTTTGGCGAATGATCTCGATACTTTGCTGGCCAATTATCTGGCCTCGAAGCTGAAGTCAAAACCACTGGTTTATGATAGCCATGAATACTATACCGAAGTTCCGGAGCTGAAGGGTAGGAAACATGTGCAGCGATTCTGGCTGCGCATTGAAAGATGGATTTTCCCGAAACTGAAATATGTGTATACCGTCAACCATTCGATTGCCAGAATTTATGAGGATTTGTATAACGTTCCGGTGAAGGTAGTGCGAAATCTTCCGGAGTCACAGGAGGTAAATCATATTCTCTGCCGCGAAGAACTCGGGATTCCGACCGATAAATTTGTGGTTATTCTACAGGGAGCCGGAATAAATGTGGATCGTGGAGGTGAGGAGTTGATAGAAGCGATGGTGCATCTTCCGGAATGTTTTCTTGTGATTGTAGGAAGCGGAGATGTGGTTGAGCAGTTGAAAACCCAGTCGCGAATGCTTAAAATTTCGGGTCGGGTACTTTTCCGCCCGAAGATGCCGTATGAAGAAATGATGCAATACACGCTGTGTGCAGATTTGGGCGTAACACTGGATAAAGACACCAACCTGAATTATCGTTTCAGCCTCCCCAATAAAATATTCGATTACATGAAAGCCGGGATTCCGGTATTGTCGAGCAACCTTCCGGAGTTGCGAAACATCATTGATGAGTATCAAATTGGTACCATTGTGCATTCTCACAATCCTGAAGAAATCGCGAAAGCCATCGAAGCGATAAGATTGAACCCCGAACAAAAAAAGCAGTGGGCAGAAAATACTAAGTTTGCAAAATCATCGCTCAACTGGGAAAACCAGGAAGCGGTGCTCGCTGCAATTTTCAGGAATATTGGTTGAAACGCATCTTCATATTGTCTCTTTCGACGTGCCACATCCCCCGGATTACGGTGGTGTAATTGATGTCTTCTATAAGTTGAAAGCATTGCACGAAGCGGGTGTTAAAATTCATCTTCATTGTTTTGATTACGGCCGTGGACGCAAGGAGATTCTGACTCAGTTCTGCGAAAAAGTATACTATTACAAGCGCAACACGAGTAAAACGCTGCTGTTTCATAAATTGCCATTCATCGTCGTTTCCCGGCGTAGTCAGGCATTGTTGAACCGGCTGCTGAAAGACGATCATCCGATTTTATTTGAAGGACTGCATTCCTGCTATTACCTCGATCATCCGAAATTAAAGAAACGGGTGAAGCTGGTGCGGACCCACAACGTAGAGCATGAGTATTACATGGCGTTGGCAAGGGTAGAGAGCAATGCTTTTAAAAAGGCTTACTTCTCACGGGAAACGCTGAAATTAAGGACGTTTGAAAGTATTTTGAAGCATGCGTCCGCTATTCTCGCCATATCACCGAACGATGAGAAGCATTTCAACAGGCATTATGAAAATGCGCATTACATCCCCGCATTTCATTCCGAAGGTGCAGGAACTTTTATTGAAGAGAAAGAGCGGGTGGCATTTTACCACGGAAATCTGGCGGTAGGCGAAAATGACAGAGCTGCTTTGTGGTTGACGGAGGAAGTTTTTTCTGAGAGCAAATACGCATTGGTGATTGCCGGAAACAATCCTTCGATGGAATTGCGCCGCGCAGTAAATGAGCGGCCAAATGTCACCCTGATGGAGAATGTGACTACCGACAACATCCGAAAATTGGTACAGAAATCATGGATCAATATCTTGCCCACGTTTCAGAATACCGGTATTAAATTAAAGCTTCTGTTCGCATTGTATAATGGCGGCTATTGCCTTGTGAATTCTACGATGGTAGAGGAAACCGGACTGGAGGAATTTTGTGTGGTGAAAAACGAACCAGACGAGATGGTAAACGCCATGGAAGCGTTGATGCGGCTGCCGTTTAGCAGAGAAGAATTCAAAGCGAGAGTTTCGCAGCTCGATCGGGTTTTCAGTACCGAAACCAACGCGCAGAAAATTATTGATTTATTGGAATAGTAGTCAAAGCCTACTCCGAAGTTAAATGTTGCAGGAATTTAGCTTTCAGCTAATTATTGAGATCGGCGTCAGAATTCTGAGCCTCTGCTAATTTGCTCGCACCTTCCGGTTGTTGATCCACCAGTCTTCCTTCTTCACAAATAATTACACGCGATGAGAATTTTTTCATGTACTGGTAGTCGTGCGTCGCCATCAGAATGGCTCGGCCACTGTTGCTGATATCGAACAACAGATTCAGAATATCCTCTGTAGTTGCCGGATCAAGATTTCCCGTCGGCTCATCGGCCAGAATCAAATCCGGATCATTGAGCAAAGCCCTCGCAATTGCGACCCGCTGCTGTTCTCCGCCCGAAAGCTGATGCGGCATTTTAAATCCTTTCGTGGCCAACCCAACTTTTTCCAGCACCTGTTCCATGCGGGTGTTCATTTCGCTTTTGTTTTTCCAGCCGGTGGCTCTTAGGACAAACAATAAATTATCAATCACCGAACGATCCATCAACAATTCAAAATCCTGAAAAACGATGCCCAGCTTTCGTCTCAGTTGATGCACTTTACTCCGCTTCAGTTTACTGAGATCAAAATCCACCACACGTCCACTGCCTTCCGTCAAAGGCAATTCACCGTATAACGTCTTCAGCAAACTGCTTTTTCCGCTTCCGGTTTTTCCGATGAGGTAAACAAATTCACCCGCGCGGATGTCCAGATTCACATCGGTCAGCACCAGGCTATCATGCTGAAAAATGCGGACATCAGAGAGGTGAACGATGGGTTCGGTGGAAGGCATGTGAGCGGTTTTTTTAGGTTTTAAAATTTCCTCAAAGTTGAACAGCCTGAAGCGGCCAATGGCCTAAAACTACTGAAATAATTTTAACAGTGACGCGTTGATAATTCACGTCATTTTAAAATCCCATGCCCATGGTACTTCTGTACATTTAACAATTATAATTCGCACTCAAGTCGCATGTACAGAAAAACTTTAGCGCCGGGGCTGATCCTGGGTATGATGTTTTTGTCCTTTTCGCTGATAGGTCAGAAAACGGCATCTCTGGTTCACGAAGACCGGGATTTCCGTCAGGGGATGGAGCTGTTTGAACGGGAGAAGTATACGGCTGCGCAACCTTATTTTGCAGAAGTTATAAAGCGTGTTCCCAACCGGCATGCAGAGATGCACGTGGATGCAAAATACATGCAGGCGCTGAGTGCGCTTCGCCTGTATCATCGCGACACAGAACACCTGATGTCTAATTTCCTGAAGACATACCCCGATAGTAAGTGGGTGACGCGGGCAAATTTTGAATTGGCGCGCTACAGCTTTCAGCGAAAGAAATACGATACCAGTCTCGAATACTTCGATAAAGTTGCCGAACGGGATGTGGAGCCGGAAGAGGTGACGGAGTATCGTTTCAAAAAAGGCTATGCGATGTATCAGGAAGGCAGGCTGGATGACGCGCATAAAATGTTTTATCTGGTAAAAGATGAATCGAGCGAATATCAGGCGCCGGCGGCCTACTACTATGCCCATATTGCCTACGAAAGAGGAAATTATCAGGTGGCGCTCGAATCGATGCAGGCCATTCAGAATGATGAGGCATTCAGCAGAATTGTGCCCTACTACATTGCGCAGATTTATTTCATGCAGGAGCGCTATGATGAATTGCTGGAATACGCTCCGGCACTTCTCGATACCGCCCGCGCACAAAAAGCCAGTGACATCGCCAAGTTGATTGGTGTTGCATACTTTAAAAAGGAAATGTATGCCGAGTCTGTTCCCTATCTCGAACAACATTATCTCACATCGGGTCGGAGAAACCGTGAAGATGCCTACCAGGTAGGATACGCGCTCTATCGTATTAAAGAGTATGAGCGCGCATTGCAGCGATTCAGCGAAGTGAAGGAAGAAGACGATTTGCTTACGCAGATTACTACCTATCAGATGGCAGACAGTTATCTGCAATTGAATCAGAAACAATATGCCCGCAGTGCTTTTGAGAAAGCTGCTGGTTTCGATCATGATCGCAGCATCAAGGAAGATGCTTTGTTCAGTTATGCGAAATTGTCGTATGAGTTATCCTATGATCCATTTCATGAAGCCATTCGTGCGTTACAGGGTTACCTCGAACAATACCCGAATTCCGAACGCAGCGAAGAAGCCTATGAGTTTCTGCTGAATATCTATATCAGCACCCGAAATTACGATGCTGCACTAGACGCTCTCAGTAAAATTGAAAATAAAAACTTCAATGTTCAGACGGCCTACCAGATGGTGGCCTTCAACCATGGCGTGCAACTTTTTCAGCGACGAAGGTTCAAAGAGTCGCTCATCTATTTTGCAAAAACCAGCGATTATCCGATCGATCCAAAACTAAATGCACTAGCGGTTTACTGGATGGCAGAGGCCAATTACCAGCTTCGGGAGTATGACGATGCCGCAAATTTTTATGCAGGTTTTCTGAAAATGCCCGGCTCATTCACCTCCGGAGTTTACGAAAAAGCATACTACGGTTTTGGCTACTGCCAGTTTATGCAGCGAAAGTATAGCGCGGCGGCAATCAATCTGCGGAAATATGTGGAAAGTGCAAAGCCTTCGAAAAGAGTAAATGACGCCTGTCTTCGTATCGGTGATGCCTACCTCGTCGAAAAAGACTATCCACTGGCCGTTAAATATTACAACCGGGCTTTGGAATTGGGTCAAACCGACAACGATTACGCATTGTATCAGCTCGGATTAACGCATGGATTGATGCGCAATGAAGAACAGCAGGTAGCAGCTTTCCGAAAACTTTCCAATGATTATCCGGCATCTCCGCTGGTGGTCGGCGCCAGATTCCAGCTCGGAAATACGCTCATGGATCAGGGGAGATATGCTGAGGCATTATCCGAGTTCGAGGAAATTATATCAAATTACAGCGGTAACACCTACGTTCGGAAATCGTTGCTTCAAAAAGGTTTAATCCAGTTTCGCCAGGAGAGATTTGAGGATGCACTCACCACGTTCAAAAAGGTGGTGGAAGAATTTCCGACGCTCGAAGATTCCAAAGAAGCCATTGCCCGGATCGAAGATATTTATGTTGAACTCGGTCGTATTGACGAGTACAACAGCTGGGTGGGAAATCTTACCTTTTACGACGTTTCAACCACCCGCCTCGATTCCATTACTTACGCATCTGCCGAAACCAAATACGTGAACGAAGATTGTGACGGAGCCATAGGTGGTTTCCGCGATTATCTCGAGAAATACAGCGGTGGAATATTTGCTTTGAATGCCAATTTCTACATGGCCGAATGCCTCTTCGATAAAAAGCGCTTTGAAGATGCTCTGGTAGGATACAACTATGTGATCGATCAACCCCTGAACAAGTTTTCAGAACCGGCATTGCTGGCGGCTTCGTCCATAAATTATGATATGGAGCGGTACGAAACCGCACTCGATCAATACGCTCAGCTTGAAAAAGTGGCCGAGTTCAAAGTCAATGCACTCGAGGCGCTGATAGGGCAGTTGCGGGCAAATTACCGGCTGGGGAATTATCCGCAGGCACTGAAATATGCCGATGCTGTCATCAACAGCGAAGGTATTCCAGACAATATTGTGCGCGAAGCCTGGCTGGTGAAAGGAAAAGTTCTGTTTGATACGCGCGAATGGGAAGATGCAAGAATTGCGCTTGAGAAGGTGCAAAGTAGTTCCTCAGGACCGGAAGGAGCTGAAGCCAAATACCGCCTGTGTCAGATTTCTTTTCAGCAGGAGGATTATACCCGCGCCGAGAAGGAAATATTTGAGTTGATCAAGGAATATCCCGGATACGAATTCTGGAAAATCAAAAGTCTGCTGTTGCTGTCGGATGTTTATCTCGCAAAAGACGATCGCTTTCAGGCAAAAGCTGTATTGGAAAACGTCATCAGAAATTCCGGTGATGCCAACCTTTCGGCCGAAGCGCAAAATAAACTCGATGCCATTGTTGCCGCCGAAGAAGCAGAAAAGTCCACCGGTGAAGACGATGCCATGG
Organism: uncultured Flavobacteriales bacterium; assembly: GCA_937911795.1. GTDB lineage: Bacteria > Bacteroidota > Bacteroidia > Flavobacteriales_D > SKUL01 > SKUL01. Next base: position 10,167 of record CALDPJ010000079.1, read on the forward strand.
AGCTGGAAATCGGTGGTTCAGATCACAATGACCGTCTGTTCGAACAAATTGATGAAGAAGATGAACAGGATCAACAGAATAATCCGGTAGAAAATAACAATCCGCAAAATGAGGGCAATGAATAAACGAATCGCAATCAATATCGCCCTGATGCTACTGACTTTTTCTGTGTCGGCGCAGGATGGAGAATACGACGAAACTCAGGTGGTGACGGGTGTTCGCGAGAATGCTGTAAAGAACGCACTCAAGTTATCCGATACGCCTGAGCTCATCGATACCACACTTCGTGCTCAGAATCTTGATTACGATATGCTCGCCAGAATAGCCGAAACCCAGTATAATATCGATACGATTCAGGCGGCCCGGCTCAGAATGCGCGAGTCATTGTCGCGGTTGTATAAAGGTTATGTCCGGGGTGGTATCGGATTGTACACAACGCCACTTGCCGAAATCAGGTACAACAGTGTACGATCGAGAAACAGTGCTTTTGGTGCGCATGCCAAACACTTTTCTTCCAACGGCGGTATCAACGATGTTCTCAAGAACAGCTACAGCGATAATTTGGTAGATGTTTGGGGGAGAAAGTTTTTCAAGGAACACGAAGGTACGCTGGGTGCCCGGTACGAACGGAACATGGTTCATTATTACGGATTCAGTGAAGATTCGCTGGAAAGTCTCATTGAAAACAACGAAAATTTGAGTTATGACTCAAAGGACATCCGGCAGATTTACAACTATATGGAAGCGCGAGGGCAATGGAAAAGTTATTACCGCGATTCAACGAAACTCAACCACACCATTGATGCCCGCTACTACCATTACCTCAGCGCATTTGATGCGCGCGAAAACAACCTGTTGCTGACCGGCCATCTCGTAAAGTTCATCAACAACGATCATTATACACTCGATGTTTCGGTAGATTACAACAACTACAAGCGCAGCGGTAACACGCCATTTGCATACATGGAACCGGAGGGAGGGCAAAGTAGTCGGGCCGAAAATGTCACCAACAGCGCCATCGTAAAACTGCGACCCCAGATCGTGAAAAGAGGCAAGCACTGGCATGCACTGATAGGAATCGGCATTTATACCGAAATGACCAGCACAGCGAAGTTTCATTTTTATCCGGATGCTGAATTCAAGTACAGCTTGTTTGATGACATGCTCACGCCCTATGTAGGATTAACCGGACGACTCGAGCGCAACTCTTTTCACTCGCTTACCCAAACCAATCCTTTTTTGCTGAGCTATGTGTCGTTGTTTAATTCCAGCGTGGATTATGAGCTGTACGGAGGAATCCGGGGACGTTTCAGCCGTGAGATTGCTTTTAATGTTGGGGTCAATTACAGCCGCACGCGCGATTTACCGCTGATGGTCAATGACGTGATCTATTCTACCGAAAACCGGTTTGATGTGGTGTATGATCGTGTGGATCAGTTCAAAATATTCGGTGAGCTGACTTTCCTCAAGCACGAAAAGCTATTGGTATCTGCCAAAGGATCCTACACCACTTATTCCACCAGAACGCAGGCCGAAGCCTGGCATCTGCCCAACTTCCGGCTCGATGTCACCGGCGATTATAATCTCGCGAAAAAGCTGTACGCCAAATTGCGCATTCATGCCGAGAACGATCGTAAGGCTTTGTCAATTTTTGATGTTCCGGGAGCAGAACCAGCCAATGAGTACTACAGCGTAATGCTAAAGGGCTACGTCGATGCCGACATCGGATTCGAGTACCGATACACCAACCGACTATCGGCTTTCATCGAAGTACGCAATGTTTTTGCCGCACGATACGAACGTTGGTACAGGTTTCCTGTACAGCGATTTCTTTTGCTGGGTGGAGTGAGTTTTTCATTCTAAAGTTTATCCAAAACGTCGGGCTCCATTCTCTGACACGAATCCCGTCCAGCGAAGGGTTAGTTTTTCATCTTATTCCGACCCGTTTTGTGTCCATTCTTCTGTTCGATTTCGGTCGGCTTGATAGCCACGGTTAAATCTGTGGAAAATGCTGATCGAATTGTTAATAAAAACGGCATCAGGAGTGGGTTTTATGCCGGTTTACGGGGTCGAATTCGTATCTTTGGGAACCTTATTTTTTAGTGTAATAATTGATAAAATAATATGTCAGAAGAAGAGAAAAAACCACATGAATATTCGTCGAGTAATATTCAGGTATTAGAAGGGCTCGAGGCAGTTCGGAAACGGCCGGCCATGTATATTGGTGACATCGGGATCCGGGGTTTGCATCACCTTGTGTATGAGGTAATCGACAACTCGATTGATGAGGCCATGGCAGGATACTGCGATCGTATCATGCTGACCATTCACGAAGGAAATTCCATTACGGTTCAGGACAACGGACGCGGAATTCCGACCGATTATCACGAAAAAGAGAAAAAATCAGCACTTGAAGTCGTAATGACCGTTCTGCACGCAGGGGGGAAATTCGATAAAGACACTTATAAAGTATCCGGAGGTTTGCACGGGGTAGGAGTTTCCTGTGTGAACGCACTCTCCGAAGACCTTCATGTTACAGTATATCGCGAGGGCAAAATTTTCGAACAGGAATACCAGATCGGTAAACCATTGTACGACGTTCGGGAAATTGGTACCAGCGAAGATCATGGAACCCGAGTGACTTTTAAACCGGATGCGTCCATTTTCGAGACAATCGAATACAATTACGATACCCTCAGCAACCGAATGCGTGAAATCGCATTTTTGAACAAGGGAATCACTATCACCATTACCGACGAACGCGAAAAGGATGAGGAAGGGAATTTTATTTCTGACACCTATCATTCTGAGGGCGGATTGCGTGAGTTCGTTGAGTTTCTCGATGAATCCCGCGAAGCACTTATTTCTCAGCCTATTCACATGGAAGGAGAAAGAAATGGTATTCCGGTTGAGGTGGCAATGCTGTACAACACTTCTTTTTCTGAGCATGTCTTTTCCTACGTCAACAACATCAACACACACGACGGAGGAACGCACCTTGCCGGTTTTCGCCGTGGATTGA
>CALDPJ010000080.1 GCA_937911795.1 uncultured Flavobacteriales bacterium
AAATATCGGGCTCAAAAATGCTGTACAGTTGTGCCACCAGGCCTTCAATTCCATTAAAAGCCGACAATACGATGATCATGGCCATAGACACCACGGCCACCACCGACAGCGAAATGCCGGAGATAACGTTGATGATGTTGTGCGATTTTTTGGAAAAAAGGTAGCGCCGGGCGATATAAAACGGAAAGTTCACCCGGAAATTTACTTCAATAAATCGTTGATCTGTTCAGAATATTCGAGCGAATCATCAAGATAGAACTGCATGTCGGGGACTACGCGCAGCACCTTTCCCACGGCCTGACCCAGCAACCGGCGGTAATAACCTTTGTCAATGTTTACCTGCTCTATAATTTCGTCGGGCTCGTCGGCGCCCAGCAAGCTCAGGTAAACGCGCGCGTAACTCAGGTCCGGACTCATGCGCACCACGGTAACGGTGAGCATTACGCTGGTGGGAAGGTGAATGGATTCCCGCTGAAAAATCTGCGCGAGTTCGCGCTGCATCAGGCTGGCAATTTTTTCCTGTCGGACAGATGACATAGTGGCTTGTGGTTATTGTCCCGAAATTACGCGGGGAACTTTAAAATAATCCGAATCTTTCCGGGGAGCGTTGAGCAGTGCTTCCTCTTTGGTAATCTCCTCTTTCACCACATCTTCGCGCAATACATTTACGGTTTCGGTCATGTGAATCAACGGTTCTACTCCGGTGGTATCCACCTCGTTCAGTTTGTTTATCAAATCGAGAATGCGCTCCAGGTCACCGACGATTGCTTTGCGTTCGTTATCATCAAACTCCAGCCGCGATAATTTCGCAATGTGATCTATGGTTTTATCGTCGATTTTCATTTTTGTGGGACTTTAAGAAAGCCATGCGTACAGCCGGGCAAAGTTATTAAATCTTTTCTGAGTGATTTTTGGGTCAGTTCATCACCAGAAGTCAACGTAATTTGCTAATTGGCAAAAATGGCGGCGGCTATATCTTTCGGAAACTGAGCAATTAACTTCGGTATGGCCTCAGCACCCCCGGCCGAAGCTCCGATAACGATAATGTCGCGTTCTACTGTTTTCATAAAGGTCATTTGCAGAAATTCCATGCCAAGGCGTGTTGATCTTCTTATTTTTGCACGCAATCGGCACTTTGCCGGAATTTTGCCAAAACAAAAAGCATGAAACGCGTACTCACCGGAATACAAAGCACCGGAAAACCCCATCTCGGAAATGTGCTGGGTGCCATGTTGCCAGCCATCGAAATGAGCAACCGTCCCGACAACGAAGCATTTCTGTTCATCGCCGATTTGCATTCGCTTACCACGATTCGGGATCCAAAGCTTTTATTGGAAAACACCCTTAGCGTTGCAGCGGCATGGATGGCGTTGGGCTTTGATATCGAAAAAAACACGCTCTACCGCCAGAGCGACGTTACCGAAGTAACCGAGCTCACATGGTACCTGAACTGTCTGGCTCCCTACCCGATGCTGGCCAATGCACATTCGTTCAAAGACCGGCAAAACCGCCTGGCCGAAGTCAACGGAGGGTTGTTTACCTATCCCGTGCTGATGGCGGCCGATATTCTGCTGTACGACGCCCACGAGGTTCCGGTGGGTAAAGACCAGAAACAACATTTGGAAATTGCACGTGATCTTGCGGAAGCTTTCAACCGGCATTATGGCGAAAATCTATTGGTTGTACCGGACGCTGTGATCAACGAGCAGGTAAAAATTGTACCGGGAACGGATGGGCAGAAAATGAGCAAATCCTACAACAACTTCATCGGTATTTTTCAATCGGAGAAAGAAGTGAAAAAACAGGTGATGGGCATTGTTACCGATTCTACGCCGATGGAAGACCCGAAAGATCCGGATGTCTGCAACGTTTTTAAATTATACGAGCTGGTGGCTCCGGTTGATGCGGTTGCAGCCATGCGCAGCAACTATACCAACGGAGGTTACGGATACGGCCATGCCAAGAAAGAGCTGCTGGGAATGCTGCTCGATCGTTTTGCAGAACCACGCCGCGCTTTTGATGAGTATATGACGCACCCTGAGATGATCATCGACAAATTAACCTACGGCGCAGAGAAAGCAAAGCATACCGCACACGCTACCTTATCGCGGGTGAGACAGGCAATGGGCTTCAGCGAAATTTAAAAAAGGAGCTGTTTCGAACAACGAAACAGCGTCCTCTTCGAGTTGAAAACGAATTAGTCTTTAATCTACGGAAACGTGGCTCCAGTTCTCGCCGCTTCTGATGCGGTTGAGCTGGGTATGTGTAATTCCGAACATTTTAGCGATCATACTCAGCTTGATGTTCTCATCCTGCAAGAGTTTTTTGATGCGTTTTACTTTGTTCTCGTCGAGCTTGTAGCCACGCGTTCTTCTTTTGCGCGGTTTCGGAGATTCTTTCCGGTGCTCGAATAATTTTCTGCGGTTGACCAGTTCGAGGTTGTCGATGTGGTTGTTGGTTCGGTCATAGTCTTTGTGAATGACAAAAATGTGATACTCATCTTTGGCCTTCAAAAACACCTGGGCCACCAGTCGGTGAATGTAACGGTTGCGTTGACGTCCGTCAGGGTATTTGATAACGGCATACGGGTAACCGGCAATAGACCCCTGGTCCATTACGCGCACCACGCTGTCTTTTTCTAACCTTCTGACACGACCGCAACTGGAAACTTCGTAAATAGGGATAATCTCCTCCCCTTCGACGTGCCGCAGTGGTTTCCACACTTCTCCGGGCAAATCATCAGTTGTACCTTTCTTTTTCATGGTTTTGGTTAATTAAACTTTATACTATTTGAGGGCGTCTAATGTATAAAATTTATTCTGAATATTTACCACGATACAACCTATATAATTGCTCCTGATGATTTTCCAGCCTTACTTCTCGGCCATCAATAAAAACTGTACTCACATCGTTACTCCGCATGTCCAGCGCATCACCTTCCGAAATAAATAAAGTAGCTGATTTACCGACCGCCAGTGAACCATACCGGTCATCTATTCCCAACACTTCTGCAACATCGAGCGTTAAAGTCTGAACTGCCTTTTCGTAAGGTAAACCATGTGCCACTGCTGTACCGGCGTTAAAAGGAATATTCCGGAGTTGAATTCGGTCAAAGGCACCATCGTTCTGCAAACAAAAAGGAACGCCTGTTTCGTGCAACTGTGCAGCGGCTTTGTATGGCTGCTCTATATCATCACCCGGTAATTCCGGCAGCGCATGAATCCGCGATAACATAACGGGTATTTCATTATCAATAAAAACTTCCGGAATCATCCACGCTTCGGATCCGCCAACAATTACAATTCGGGGAACACCCTGCGCTTTGGCAAACTGTACCGCCGAAGCAATATCCCGTACCCGATCGGTGTGGATATACAGCGTTTGGTTACCGTTCAACACACCGCACATAGCCTGCAACCGGAGATTCGTTGTCTCTTTATCAATCTGTTTGCAATAGGCCCGGGCATCTTTAAAAAATGTTTCCAGATCGGCAATGGTTTCATACGCCGGCTTCGAGGTTTCCAGCTTTCCGAAAGATGCATACCATCCTGTTTTGGTCGTGGTTTCGGGCCAGTTCAGGTGAACACCATCGTCCTTGCGTACCATGGCATCCTCCCAGTTCCAGGCATCGAGCTGCACCACCGAAGATGTTCCGGACAACACTCCGCCGCGGGGTGTAATCTGCGCCAGCAAAACACCATTGGCCACGGTTGTGGGAATAATCAACGATTCGGCATTGTAGGCGATTATACTTCGGACATTGGGATTGTATTTGCCCACTTCGCGGTAATCGTTGGTGGCTCTTACGGCCGAAATTTCCCCGAGGCCGAGTGTGGTATTGGCTGCAATAAAACCTGGATACACGTGTTTGCCCTCAGCGTTAATAATACGGTCATAATCACTTGCATTAACCCGCGAAACGGTTCCGGCAAAATCTATTTTTCCGTCGGCAAATCCAATGGCCGACTTTTCGATGACTGCTCCCGTACCCAGATGTGCAGTGGCTCCGAGGATCAGAATCCGCCCGGTTTGTTCACGACCAGGCTGAGCCGACAACCCGGTGCCTGTCGACAACATTACCAGCAACAGAATTTTAAATTTCTTCGTCCACATCATCGCAGTGATAGTGTTTGTCATTGGGGTTTTCTCCGGCCTTATCTCCTTTTGACTTATCCGGATCGGCCATCATTTTTGAGATAATCCGGGCGCGTTCCCGCTCGTCGCGCTGCTTCATAGCTTCCGACCGTTCCCGATCATAAAAGCGCTTTCCATCGATAAAGGTTTTTTCGACTTTGCTGTACACCGAAAGCGGATGATCGCTCCAGATTACCAAATCGGCGTCTTTACCGGCTTCGATGCTTCCGACCCGATCGTCGATGTGCATCAACTTCGCCGGATTGATGGTTATCATTTTCAGCGCTTCCGTCTCCGGAACTCCGCCGTATTTCACCGCTTTGGCAGCCTCGTGATTCAGCCTTCTGGCCATCTCGGCATCATCGCTGTTCATTGCCACCAACACGCCTTGTTCGTGCATCAGCGCAGCATTGTAGGGGATTGCATCCTTCACCTCAAATTTATAGCCCCACCAATCAGAGAATGTTGAAGCTCCCGCGCCGTGCTCACGCATTTTATCTGCCAGCTTATACCCTTCGAGAATGTGCGTGAAGGTATTGACCCGAAAGTTCATTGAGTCGGCTACGTGCATCAACATGTTTACCTCACTTTGCACGTAGGAATGACAGGTGATGAACCGCTGGTCTGCAAGAATCTCGGCAAGCGCATCGAGTTCCAGATCCCGCCGGTAACGAATGGATTTCGCCGGATCGGCTTTTTTGGCGAATAATTTTCTGCGCGCTTTTGATGATTGTTCCTCTTCCACCTTGCGAAGCAAATCGTACTCTTTGGCGCGATAAAAGTGATCGTAGTAAACCTGATCCACTCCCATCCTCGACTGCGGATACCGGATCTTTTCACGATCACCCCAATTGCTCTGTTTCACATTTTCTCCGAGCGCAAATTTTATAAATGCCGGGGCACCCTCGAAAGCGAATTCATGCGCCGGAGCACCCCACCGAAGTTTTATAATGGAAGACTGCCCTCCGATGGGATTGGCCGAGCCCGTGAGTTGCTGAATGGTGGTGACTCCTCCTGCGAGCTGCCGGTAAAAATTCAGATCATCCGGATTGATGGCATCGCTGATCCGAACCTCTGCCGAGCTGGCTTTTGTTCCCTCATTAACACCGCGAGAAATCCCAATGTGCGAGTGCTCATCGATAATTCCGGGGGTGATGTGCTTCCCGCGCAGGTTGACAACAACCACTTCTTCGTGATGTTTGGGCAACAGTTCTGACGGGTTCAGATTTTTTCCGACGGCCACAATTTTACCGTTGTGCATCAGCACCTCGCCGCGCTCAATGATTCCGATGTCGCTGCTGGTCCAGACGGTGGCGCCTGAAAATAGCACGCTTTCGGCTTTCGGTAAAGAATCCAGTCCGTATGCGCGGTTCGGAAAACGAACAATTCCGGAATCCGGAACGAGGACCGAATCTCTGCGAACTCTTTGGACCGTTGCTTTTTGTTTTTGCCGGATGGCCGTCCAAGGTGACCACGATCCATCGGGCAATCGCGCATTTCCTTCCCAGATTCTGCTATCCTTGTGAATATTACCTGAAAAACGAATGACTTCAGTATAATGCCCGTCCTCCGGATTAAAGGAGAGGGTTATCAACTGATCCTTCACCTTCACTTCCACCGGTTTTCGGGTGGTGTCGGTTCCGGCGATGGTAATCAATTCTGCTTTCGGATCCTCACGGGTTTTACCCTTAACCTCAACTGAAAAGAAATGATTATTGAGATTCAGATTGTATAATCCGCGGATATCGGTAGCGGTTCTGTCGGTGTGCCGATGCGGTTTTCCCAGCACCCAGGTCTCCAGAATTTCGGCTTCTGGTGAAAACAAATCATCTGAGACGATGATGAAGCTGGCAAATTTTCCTTCGGCAATACTGCCCAGCCGGTCGTCTGCACCGACAAGCCTGGCCGGAACAATGGTCAACGCATCAATGGCTGCACTGGTATCGAGTCCGTACTTTACCGCCTTACGCAGATTTTTGAGGAAATCTTCAGGCTTTTCAAGACCATCGGTGGTCAGGCAAAATTCAATTCCGGCGTTGTGTAGCCGGGATGGATTGGACGGTGCCGATTCCCAGTGCTTGAGTTCCTGCAGCGACACCAGCCGCGAATCGTATGGATCTGAAACATCGTACGCCTTCGGAAAATTAAGCGGTACAATCAATGGATATCCGCTGCGCACCACCTCATCGATTCTCTGGTATTCGTCACCAATGGTTTTAACAATAAAGTGCTTATCAAACTCACTCCCGATGGTATGCACCCGGGGCAGATCATTTTTTTCGGTGATGGCAAATATCTGGGGCAACGCATTGTTTTCCTGCCATGCCTCCAGTCCAAAATTCCTTTCCTTTTCAATTCCAGAACCGGCGTACCACTGCACATCGTATTCGGTTTGACGAAGCAATGCAACGGCTCCCATCAATGAGGAAGGGTATTTCTGTTGACTCGAACCTTTTTTGAAAGAGTAAAAAGTTGCCGCTTTCGACCGAAGCAACAATTCATTGGCAGAGCCGGCGCCGGGCGCAACCAAAGCACCGGTTCCGCGGGCCAGTCCATCAGGACGGTGAATGAGTATCGCTCCAAAACCCGATTTCAACAACTGTTCTGCTCCTTTTTCATCCGGCACAAAATCTTCTACTGCGGCATAGTGCGGGTGCAAGGCGTCATTCCAAATGGCGGCCACATTGCGGCTCCGCTCATACTGGGGATTGTTCAGTTTTTCCTTTTTAGCCGCCTCCGGCAAAGCATAACTTGAATAAAGATCTACAAACGCCGGGTAAATGTGTTGCCCTTTTAAATCGATGATTTCAATTCCCGGTTGAGTTTCCAGATCGGTACCAAAAGCTACAATTCGTCCATTGGCAATTTTGAGAGAAGCACCCTCGAGAATCGTGTTCCCGTCAATGTGGAGGTGCGCGTTGATAAACTGTCGGGTGATGTTCCGTTCATCATGCGGACCATTGACCGGAAAAGTGGGTTGAGATTGCGCTGCTGTGGCAAGAAACAAGAGAAATCCCGCGATTGTTAGCCTCATATGCTGCTCTGACTTTCGTCAAAAATAAAAGTTTAAGTCAGATGCATAACAAAACAAAAAAACCAGCCGGATGGAAACGAGTTAAGAACCAAACCGGTACCAACGAACTTTCGGTACGGTAAAACATCCGACTGGCTTTAGGGGTATGCAGTGCGGCGTCAAATCTACAGCAATGCATTCCGATCGGACAGGAATGGTGGAACTTGTTTTAAATTATTTTTCGGCCGATGCTTTAAACTGCTTCAGGTATATTTCCACCTCCGATTGATTTTCAGCGAATTCAAAGGCGGCATTCTCATATTTCGGAGGTCCGAGTTTCATCTGGGCTTTACCGGAAACCCCCAGTGCTTCCAGGGGGATTCCCCTTGCATTGGTATCGAGGGTTCCGTTGTTGTTTTCATCATGAAACACGGCAATTACATATTCGCCATACGGAATGTCCGAAAAAACAATGGTGGATGAATCACCGGTAACCACAACCGAACTTTGTTGATGACTATTTTCGACCTTGTCCGGAAAACCTTCAGGAGAATCGAACAATGCCGCCCTCAACTGCCCCTGATCGGAAGGAATGCCATTTATCTTCACAACCATGTCACCGCTTTGTTGTGAGAACACCGGAAAGGAAACGATCGAAAATAACAGGAAAAAAGACCAATTTTTCATACAAATCAAATTAGCAATTTCAGTACCAAAGATACTACGGCAACACTTTCTTCACGACCCATAATTTGTAGCCGATGATGGCTTTCTCCCAGGGTCGGAGTTTTTTCAGATCCCGTTTGTAGAATTTCGGCAACAACACTTTATTTAGCCTCGCCAACAACAGAAAAACCTTTCTTTGCATCCGGTGAATTTAAATGAAAATCCGTTATCACCATCAATATCAGAAACCTTACCACTGGCCATCAGGAATGACCGCCAATCCAAATAAAAAAAGCTGTCTCATGCGGTAGCTTAACTTTGCATCAAACGACGATCATGAAAAACCTTGCTTTACTATTAATTTGCTTCACCCTCAACGGTTTGGTTATTGGTCAATCCTCCAACCGCGGTGAAGAAGTTGTAGCCAAAACCAGCCTCACCGGATTGAAGAAAGGGCGGCTTTCTGTGCTGGTATTTCCTCCCGAAAACCAGATGGATACACTTGTTTATGCAATGCCCAAAATTATTCCGGGCACCTACAGCATCAGCGATTTCGGCTTGCTGATCAAAAACTTTAAAGCGCTGGATTCAGAAGGTAAAGAATTGCCCGTTCAGCGGCTGGACGACAACCGGTGGAGCATTTCAAACGCTGGCAACCTCGATCATGTAGATTATCAGGTGGGTGCGACATTCACCGACCCGGCCGGCAAACATATTTTCGAACCCGCAGGAACACGTTTCGAAGAAGACCGCACCTTTCTTTTAAACTCCTACGGAATTGTCGGATTTTTTGAAAATATGGAGGATGCAGGATACCAGTTCGAAATCACCCGTCCTCTGAATTTCTACGGAGCTTCGGCCTTACCTCAACAACGCCGCAATGATTCTACAGACGTTTTTACTGCCTCCGGATATTTCGATTTTCACGACAGCCCAATCATGTATGCTGTGCCCGACACGGCCTCTTTTATGGTGGGCAACAGTGAAATTGAAATTGCGGTTTATTCACCAGGCGGTTCGCTGAACGCCACATTTGTAAAAGAAACATTGCAAGAAATTATGTTCGGTGCCGAGGCCTATCTCGGTGGAGAGCTGCCGGTAAAAAAATATGTAGTGTTGATCAACTTAATGCAGGGAGTCGGCAACTCAGGCGGCTTTGGCGCGCTGGAACACAGCTACTCAACAGTGGTGGTGATGCCCGAAATGGGGAAGGATTTTCTCGTTCAAAACATCCGCGACATCGTTGCCCACGAATTTTTCCATATTGTTACTCCACTCAACATTCACTCCGAGCACATTCACAATTACGACTTCATCAATCCTAAGATGTCTCAACATTTGTGGCTGTACGAAGGCGCTACCGAATACGCTGCTCACCACATGCAGGTTCGTCAGGGAATTATTTCTCCTACTGATTTCCTGAGCATTATCCGGCAGAAAATTGCTCAGTCGGCAGCGTACAACGATTCCTTGCCGTTCACCGAACTGAGCAAAGGTGCGCTCGACGAACACGCAGACCAGTATATGAATGTATACACCAAAGGAGCGTTGATCGGCATGAGCCTCGACCTTTTGCTGTGCGACCTGTCGGACGGAACCAAAGATTTACGCTCGTTGATCACCGACCTGTCTGAGAAATACGGACCGGAAAAACCTTTTGTTGATGACGAATTGTTTGATGAAATTACAGCGATGACCTATCCGGAGGTGCGCGAATTTTTCAGCCGGTATGTAGAAGGTACTGAACCGCTGCCCATGGAGGAATATCTTTCAAAAGCCGGTGTTACGCTTCAACGGAATACTACGATCACCGAACTCACCTTTGGCGGATTTCTGCCGGGGCACAACAAAGAGCGAAACCGCATGGAAGTGATTACTACCATCGGAATGAACAGCTTCGGACGGGAACTTGGTATTCAACAGGGCGATTTACTGGTGAGTGTAAACGACATCGACCTGCGGCCGGAAGTTTTTTCGGAGGGCATCAATACATTCAAGGAAAGATTTTCTGCCGGCGACAAAGTAACCCTGGTGGTTGAACGAAAAGATGGCGACAACTGGAAAGAGGTGAAACTCAAAGGTCGTGCGGAAGAAGTATCCCGCTCGATTACCCTCAGGCTGAGTTTCGACCCTGAACCAACCGAAAAACAACAACGGGTAAGAAGGGCCTGGATTAACTATTAGCCGTGGATCATCTTCCGGAAAAACACCTGATCAACGATGAAATGATCGAAGATACAGCGCAGCAAATTGCAAAAGATCTTCAATTGTCAGAATTATTTCCACTACAACGGAAGCCGGGCGAAACTCCTTTTGAGCATCTGTTCAACTCGGTTTACCCGGAAGTTACGCGACTTCTGAAATCCGATACCCGGTCACTGCCACAGATCTTCTATCAGGTAGATCTCAGCGAAACCCGCGTAAATGAAGCATTGTCGGCCGAAAATCCAGCAGCGCAGCTCACCATTGCGATCATAAAAAGGTGCTTTCAGAAAGTTGTGCTCCGGCGGATGTATGGCCGGGGAAAGATGTAATTAAATCCTTCGCGCTTTCCGGCGCCATCCCGTAGTAAAATCTTAAATTTGTTCCCCACAACACTGATTGAATCAGCATGGACAAATTTTCGTATCTCGGTAACGCCGATGTTTCTTCAATAGAGTCTCAGTTTCAACAATTTCTGAAGGACCCCGGCAGTGTAGAAGAAAGCTGGAGACATTTTTTCGAAGGGTTTGAATTTGCTCAAAAACACTACGATGTAGATGGAATGGTGCACGAAAACGTCTACCTCGAGTTTCGTGTCCTCAACCTCATCAACGGCTACCGAACCAGAGGCCACCTTTTTACGCACACCAACCCTGTGCGCGAACGGCGAAAATATTCACCGACGCTTGCCATAGAAAATTTCGGACTGAGCGAAGCCGACCTCGACAAAGAATTCGAAGCCGGCGAAGAAGTGGGCATCGGCAAGGCAACATTGCGGGATATCATCCAGCACCTCGAAGATACCTACTGCCGGTCGATCGGAATTGAATACAACTACATTCCTGATCCGGAAAGAAAAAACTGGGTCCGTTCCAAAATTGAACTCGATAATTTGCCGAAATTCTCGGAAGAGGACAAGATGCATATTTTCAAAAGGCTCAATAAGGCAACTGTGTATGAGCAATACCTGCAACGCAAATTTGTTGGGCAAAAAAGATTTTCTGTTGAAGGAGGAGAATCACTCATCCCTGCCATCAGCGCCATCATCGATCACGGCTCCACATTTGGCATTAAGGAATTTGTTGTGGGCATGGCGCACCGCGGCCGACTGAATATGCTGGCCAACATTTTCAACAAACCTTATCAGGATATTTTCAGCGAGTTCGAAGGGAAGGAATTTCACGATAAAGGAAAGCGCATTGACGGTGACGTGAAATATCATCTCGGCCAGTCTTCCGGCATCAAAACCCGTAGCGGTCATAAAGTGCATCTCACCCTGGCCCCGAACCCTTCTCACCTCGAAGCGGTAGATCCGGTGGTGGGTGGACTCACACGTGGAAAGATTGATCGTTATCTGAAAGACGATTCTCTCATCGTTCCGATCCTGATTCACGGAGATGCCGCCATTGCAGCCCAGGGCGTCGTTTACGAAGTAGTGCAAATGGCCCAGCTCGAAGGCTATGGTGTGGGTGGTACCATTCACATCGTTGTCAACAATCAGGTGGGCTTCACTACCAATTATCTGGATGCCCGATCGAGCACCTATTGTACCGATGTGGCGAAGGTAACCCTGTCACCGGTGTTTCATGTCAACGGCGACGACGTTGAAGCCATGGTGCAAACCGTAATGATTGCCGTTGAATACCGTCAGCGCTTCAAGCGCGATGTTTTCATTGATCTTCTTTGCTACCGGAAATACGGCCACAACGAGGGCGATGAACCCAAATTCACACAGCCAAAACTGTACGACCTGATTGCAAAGCACCCGAACCCGCGAGAGATTTATGCTGCGCAACTGGCGAAAGAAAATATTCTGACACAAGAGCAGGACGAAAAACTCCGCGCCGATTTCGAAGCAGAACTTGATCTGGCACTCGAAGCATCTAAAAAAGTAGCCAAAGCCAGTGTTACCCAGTTTCTCGGAAATACCTGGAAAGAACTGCGCATGGCAGAACCCGGCGAAATGGAATCCTCGCCCGATACCGGTTTTGATCTGAAAAAATTACGCGATCTGGCCATCGGAATGAACACCCTTCCGAAGGACAAGAAATTCTTCCGCAAGATTGTGAAGCTGATGGACGACCGTCTGAAAATGATTGAATCTGATCATCTGGATTGGGCACTCGGAGAATTGCTGGCGTATGCTACCCTGCTTGACGAAGGACACGACGTGCGGCTCTCGGGTCAGGATGTTGAGCGCGGAACTTTTTCTCACCGGCATTCGGTGATTTTAAGCGAAGACGCCGAAGAGGAATACCTTCCGCTCAACCACCTTTCTACAGATCAGGGAAAATTCTACGTCTATAATTCACTCCTTTCGGAATATGCAGTGCTGGGTTATGACTACGGTTATGCGTTTGCAAGTCCACAGGCTTTGACATTATGGGAGGCTCAGTTCGGCGACTTCAACAACGGAGCACAAATCATCATTGACCAGTTTATCAGTGCCGCCGAAGAAAAATGGCGCACCATGAACGGAATTGTGATGTTGCTGCCACACGGTTACGAGGGCATGGGTTCCGAACATTCCAGCGGACGACTGGAGCGATTCCTGACACTTTGCGCCGAAGAGAACATGCAGGTTTGTAACGCCACTACTCCGGCCAATTATTTTCACCTGTTGCGCCGTCAGTTGCACCGACCGTTCCGCAAACCACTCATAATTTTTACACCCAAAAAATTACTGCGATACCCAAAAGCCGTTTCTTCCATGAAAGAAATGAGCAAAGGCAAATTTATGGAGGTGATTGACGATGTTGCGGTGAAAGCAGAGAACGTAGATACCCTGGTATTTTGCTCGGGAAAAATATTTTACGACGTGCTCGAAAAGCGCGACACCGAAAACAAAGGTCTGAACATTGCACTGGTACGGCTCGAACAGCTATATCCACTGCCGGAGAAACAAATCCGGGCCTTGATTAGCAAATATTCAGGTGCGAAAAGAATTATCTGGATGCAGGAAGAACCAGAAAACATGGGAGCGTGGTCGTTTATATCGCGACGATTAAGAGACATTCCATTTGAATACATCGGTCGTGACGAAAGCGCAAGCCCGGCCGGAGGTTCACCCATGATTCATCAGTTCCGGCAGGAAGCCTTGCTGAACAGGCTCTTTACCTATGCACGCGAAATCAAATCAACCAAGAAAAGCCCCGTTTCATGAAGTTAGAAATGAAAGTACCCAGTCCCGGAGAGTCTATCTCTGAAGTAGAAATAGCCTCGTGGCTGGTGAAAGACGGCGACTACGTAGAAAAAGATCAGGCAATTGCCGAAATCGATTCCGATAAAGCCACGCTTGAATTGCCCGCAGAAGAAAGCGGAACCATTACGCTGAAAGCCGAAGAAGGCGATACCGTTGCAGTGGGCGATGTGGTTTGTATCATCGACACCGATGCAGAAAAGCCAGCGGGTGAAAAAGCCCCGGCAAAAAAAGCCGAACCGGAGACAAAAACAGCTGAACCTGCAAAGGCATCCGAAGAAAAGAAATCAGAAGTAAAAGCCGAAAAACCAGCAGAAGAAACCTCGAACGCTAAAGGACATCCATCGCCTGCAGCCCGTAAACTCATGGATGAAAACAACGTGAGCGCAAAACAGGTAAATGCGAGCGGAAAAGGTGGCCGGATTACAAAAGGCGACGTACTGGAAGCGCTGGCAGGTGGAATTTCTGCAGAGCAAACCGGCGGCTGGGGAGGCACACGCGACCAGAAGCGCGAAAAAATGTCGATGCTTCGACGTAAAATCAGTGAACGACTGGTTTCTGTGAAAAATGAAACCGCCATGCTCACCACTTTTAACGAGGTGAACATGAAACCGATCATGGATCTGCGCAGCAAATACAAAGACGCTTTTAAAGAAAAATATAGTGTGGGACTTGGTTTTATGTCGTTTTTCACGAAAGCCATTACCGAAGCGCTCAACGAATTTCCGGCGGTGAATGCACAACTGGATGGAACCGAAATAATCTTCCATGACTATGCCGATATCGGAATTGCTGTTAGTTCGCCGAAAGGATTGATGGTGCCGGTGTTGCGCAATGCAGAACAGCTTTCGCTCGCCGAAATAGAATCGGGCATCAAAGACCTTGCAATCAAAGCGCGTGACGGAAAAATCAGTATTGACGAAATGACCGGTGGAACTTTTACCATTACCAATGGAGGTGTATTCGGTTCAATGCTCAGCACGCCGATTATCAATCCACCGCAAAGTGCCATTCTGGGAATGCACAACATCGTAGAAAGACCCGTTGCTGAAAACGGCGAAGTGGTTATTCGACCCATGATGTACGTAGCACTTTCTTACGATCACCGCATCATCGATGGAAAAGAGTCGGTAAGTTTCCTTGTGAAAGTGAAAGAGATGCTGGAGAATCCGGAAAGAATGGTCTTCGGAGGAAAATCACCGGAAGAGATTTTGCTGGGGCTGTAAAATTGCGGATTATGGGATGAAGGCCATTTAGGAATGACAACTTCTTACTCCACTACCACTTTTCCTCTCACCACCTGGCCATTGCTGCGCGCCTCTACCACATACAAACCCGGTGGGTAATTCATCGGTAAAGGATCGAGGCTGTTGAAGTTTTCGTTGCTGCCCACCATCTGACCAGTGATGTTGTAAACGGTTACTGCCGCCCGGAAGGCAAAATTTGGTGGGAGCTGGAGGCGGATGTGAGAAGTAGTGGGATTGGGGAAAATACTGATTGGGGAAACTTCTTCATGATCTACACTCGAAACTATCCCACAAGGTAATTCACCGGAACCATAAACCAGTTGATCCCCTTCGCGATAGCACGAAAAAACCGGCAGCCAACCTCCGAGCGGCTGCGCAACGGATTCTCCAAACAAACCATGGCTTGAACCAACCGGACCGATGCCTTCTACAATCGAACCATAAAACGTCCAGTCACTTTGCGGTTCCATTTCCTCTTCGTTGTACAAAGGCGAAGTGTAAATTACACGCCGCATCATGCCTCCCAGCATTTCGGTTGACACAGAATCAACCTCAATTTGCGCCTGAGCCTCATCGAACCCAAGGATCCATAAAAAACTATCAAGCATTTCCGTTAGATCCCACACGTCGCCGGGCTGAGCATTAAAATCATACAGCATTCCCCAGGCATTGGTGGAGTTCGAAAAATAAAACACCGTATCGTTTGCTACCCGAAAGTAGTGTGTGGCGGTTTGGCTATTTTGAGCTTCACTATTATCTTGTTGTGAGCGTATTATGATAGCAGGCGCACCATCAATGACGGTATCACCATCGGTATAATAATACAAGTGCCCGCACAGCGGATCACTGAGACAATGAACGGTATAGTACCATTCGGCGTTGTCAGGGAACCAGGAAATTTGTTGAGCTTGTCCTGAGTTGCTAAAAAAAAGGAACAAGCCTATTATTACTGATCTGAGCAAATAATTTTTCATACTGTTTAATTTTGTGTATCAAAACGATCAATAATTTAGAAAAATTACTCCACTACCACTCTTGTTCTCACCACATCATCACCATTGCGGCATTCGACGACGTACATTCCTGCCGGATGCGGTAGCGGCAGATTTTGCATCGAGTAGAAATCCGGATGTTGTACTATTATTTGGCCAGCGATGTTATAAACAGATACATCTGCCCGAAAATTAAATGATGGTGGGAATTGGAGGCGAACGGATTCTCGGGTAGGGTTCGGAAATAAATTCATCTTCAAAATGTTCGCGCCGGATTCTTCCACAGAAACAGGGTTTACAAATACATGATGTGATGAAAAGTCAGGCGGATTGGAACATCCTGCAGAATCTGTAATGATCACCGAATAAAATGTAGTCGTGTCGGGTTTGGCCCAAAATTCAAAAGAGGTGGAATCCGATAGTCCATGTGAAGGTTGCCACTGATACTCGTATGGAGGAATACCTCCGGAAATTGTTGATCCAGAGAGCCAAACGGAATCACCTTGTTGGATATTATAAACAAAAGGTTCCATAACAAAATCAAAATGAGAACGCATAACATTCAGTGTGTCCGTGCATGTAGCGCCATCGTCATCTATTACATGAAGAATAAATGTAAGTTCATCGGTATTCATGTACACAACCGAAGGATTCGCCAAGGTAGTATCATCCAAATAAACGGATGCCGTAAAGGTTCCCAGAATATCTGTATACGTGGTTTCCCACGCGTAGGTATATGGTTCTTCTCCACCAATTGCCACTGGTTCGCCTCCGAGATGATTTGTGTCTATACCCCACCATCCGGAACAAATGACTATATCAGCACCAGCGTCTGCAACACATTGTGCGGATGCATTTTGGTTAAACATAAAAAGCAGACATAACGGAAGGAAGAAATGAAGTATTCTCATCTTGTTATAATTATTTTATTTGAAGTTAAAACTTGATTAGAAACCAATTGAACTATGTATATACCGTTAGGCAAATCGCTAACTGACAATGAATGCACCCCCACAATGTAAGCGCCTATGTCCTCAGATTTAACTTTTCGTCCTTTCAAATCGAGTATTTCCAAACGAATGGTTTCCAGGATATGGGTTGGGTCTATTGTCCATTTCACCTGTATGGATTCAGATGCCGGATTTGGAAAACATTTCAATCTTGCCAATTGATACCGATCATTCTCTTCAATCCCCACCGGGCTCGGCAGCAACCGCACCAGGCCCCATTGATCTACGCCATCATAACGCGAAAACAAACCACCAACCAATAAACCTCCATTGGGGAGACGTATTATACTGCCCAGTTCAGGAATATTGATTGTTGGGTTCGGACCATTCTGCCAATTTGCGGTATCCGCACCCTGGCGATTAAATACTTCCTCTACTACAGATCCATCTTCGTATAGTTTTGCAATATTTCCCCGTTGGTGGCCATCTACATTTCGAAATCTACCGCCGATAATAATTGTACCGTCAGGTTCGAAGGCTATGGTGTGAATATATCCTTTTAGAGTGGACCCATCCGGATGATATGCAAACATTTCTGGCTGGCTGAATGTAGTGTCAATTGTTCCGTCGGGCAATAAACGGGACACAATCAAGTTGGGGTTAGGCACAATCAAATCATCCTTATGACGTACGTACACCCGTCCCAATTCATCAATTGAACCATTTAATGAAGTTCCTCCTTCGCCGGGCAAAATGCGCATATCATAGTAAGTGCTGGTAAAAGGCGAAACAAAAGTAGTATCTACACTAAAATCTTCATTTAACCTTGCTATGCTTGGTGATACAAATCCGTCAATATCAGTGAATTTGCCCGCAACCATCCATTTACCGTCTGTTGTAGGATAAAAGTCTAAAATATAGGCATCATAAGGTTCATGACACTTGAGTGGAGTAAAAGCAGTATCAGGGGTGCCATCTGAAAATACCCGAATCAGGTGGCGACGGTCTAACAAATCTGTGGTATCCGGACTGAACCGTCCTGCCACCATTAATTTCCCATCCTCCTCCATTAGCTGTGTCCAGTTGGAAGTGGGGCCCGGCCAGGTTGGTGGAACATACGGCGGATGCATGTAGGGGATTCTAAACAAGGGCGGATT
>CALDPJ010000081.1 GCA_937911795.1 uncultured Flavobacteriales bacterium
CCTCTCCGAGGAGGGATTGGATCCGGGTTCGATCGACGATGAGCGCTCCGCGCTTTTCCTGCATTTCGACTACATTTCGACTACGCTCAATGGAACCGCTCAATGAGCGGAAAAGCGTTTCGCTACTATGTGTAATTAAATTTTTTTCATTGAGTTAGCTTGGTTTTCAAGTCCATTCTTTCATGAAGTATTCTGATGACTTCAATTTCGTCCTTTGAAATTATATGATAAAATAGAATGTGCTTACCGGATCTGAACCCTAATAGATTTTTACTTATTTCAATATATTCTTTCCCAATATCAGGGATTGCACCAATTTCGAAACAAGCATATTTAATCGACTGATAATATTTATCGGCTTGTTTTTCTGACCATCGCATGGCCGTGTAATCCCAAATATCTGATAAATCATCAATCGCCGCTTGTCTCAGTACAACGCTAGCCATTTTTAGTCCTGGCAGATTTTAAATTCGAAAGGTGTTCGTCAAAGTCGAAATTTTCCACCCTCGGACTGTTCAATCCGTCCTGAATGGCATTTTTTAAAGCAATGGTTTTGCTTTCTTCGTCTTCTAATAATCGAAGTCCTGCTCTGATCACTTCGCTCACATTTTTATACCGTCCGGCAGATACTTGGCTTTGAACAAATTGTTCGAAATAATTACCGAGGGAGATGGATGTGTTTTTACTCATTACCAAAATTTTAGTTCAATTATACCAAAAATTGGTAAACTGACCAAATCTTTTTTGATCCTATCAGGAATACTGCGTTCGGCAAACTTACTTCCCCGCAGGAGGAGAATGCGTTGTAACGACATTATCTACCGGAGGTAAGGTCTGGAGATAATCGTAAATCGCCCCAATATCGTATTCGTCCATTCCGGCGTAGGTCATCCAGGGCATCAGGGTCTGCTTCTGTCCGGGGGCAACCTTATGTGGCGAATAATCACTGGCGGCATAGTCTTTAAATCGCTTCACAAAGAACTCCTTGCTCCACTTGCCAATACCTGTTTCGTGCGGGGTAATGTTCGCAGAACGAACCACACTGCCGTCTCCTAAACGAAATTCAAATCCTCCGGCAAAAGGTTCACCAACAACTTCGCCGCGTTCTTTTTTCGTGTGACATTCTCCGCAAAGCGCAGCAGTCGTCATATATTGACCATACGCCAGCCGGTCATCGGGAAAAGGAAGCGACATTGGCTCGAATTTCTGTGGCATCGTGTTGATGAGAATGTTCACCGGAAAATCTGCAACAGACTCTTCATTTTCTTTTTCGATCGGTTCGAGCGTACGCAAATAGGCAATCACCGATTTAATATCCTCCGGGTCGCATTGTCCGAAGTGGTGGTACGGCATAATCGGAAAAAGTGCTTCACCGTCTTTATTCACCCCGGTAGTAATGGCGCGAAACAATTCGCCATCGGTCCAGTCGCCCACACCATACGGAGTTATATTCCTGGCTACAAATTTTCCGGGGAAACCGAATTTCTGATCAAATATATCACCACCGCCACCTTCGGTACCTTTAATGGGTGGTCCGGCAAATAAACTGAAATCTCTTTCGGCGTGACATTCTACACATTGCATAACATGATTGGCGAGATATTTACCTCTGGCGATGCGCTCCGGATACATTTCAATCACCATTTCAGGTGCCGGACCAACATTGGGCATAGCGGATTTAACATAGGTTATCATTCCACCGACAGCGACAAATACAATGATCACAACAGCGAACAGGATGCGTAGTAACTTTTTCATAATGGTTAAACAGGTTGAGTTTGCTACAAAATTGCAACCTTTATTCCTATGTACAATCACCCAAATGGGTGATTTTTATATTTAAGTGAAATAGTCGCCCAACGGTGTATTTAAAATGACCGACAGCATTTTATTGGAATCATTTTTCTTTGGATTAACTTAGCGGCTCAATTTTTAAAACTGTGCTGCACTTCATTCGCCTATTACGTCCGGTCAATTTGCTGATGGTTGTAATGACCATGTATTTCATGCGCTTTTTTATACTCGGCGAAATTCTCGGCAACAACGATATGCAGCTTCAGATGTCTGAATGGTCATTCGCATTACTCGTATTCTCCATCCTGTTAATTGCAGCCGGCGGAAACATCATTAACGACTATTTTGATTTGCGGGCTGATCGAATTAACAAACCGCACCGCATCATCATCGGCAAACACGTGAAGCGACGCGTGGCAATGGTAACGCACGTGGTGCTGAATGTGATTGGTATTTTGATTGGCGGCTACCTGGCCTGGAAAGTTGGCAACTGGAAACTGGTAATGATTCACCTGTTTGCTTCCGCATCTTTATGGTATTATTCGGTGATTTTTAAACGCGAACTGCTGATCGGTAATATTGTAATTGCCTTGCTTGCGGCACTCATTCCATTGACGGTAGGGCTGTTTGAAATTCCGCTGGTAATGGAAGTTTACGGCGAGGAAGTACGCTCGTTTTTTATGCAAACCGCTCCGGATACCGATCCGAATATGTTTTTTAAGATACTTTACTATTTTATCCTCGGGTTCGCGGGTTTTGCATTTTTGTTGACGTTGATCCGTGAAATTCAGAAAGACCTCGCCGATATTCGTGGAGACCGCGCAGTGGGTTGTCGCACTTTACCGATTGTAATTGGCGAGCGCCGGACCAAACTCATTGTGATGATTCTACTCGGGGTGAGTATTGTGATGGTATTGATGACGGCCTACTATCTTTTCAGCGATTGGATGACCATTGGCTATGCGGCAATTCTGGTCGCGTTGCCGCTGTTTCTTTCGTTGTGGACAATGTGGCGCGCCAAAGACAGAACCCTGTATGTTCGCGCATTTTCATGGATTAAGCTGGCCATGGCTACCGGTTTGGGTTATGCTATTGTTTTCAGTCAGTTGGGAGTGTATTGATGCTCGAAAATTCCTTGCCATATTCGATTGTTCTCGCTTCAAAATCTCCGCGAAGGCACGAACTTCTGCGGGGCCTTGGTCTTGACTTTGAAATCCGCACCCGCGATACCGACGAATCTTTCAGTCTGGATCTGAAAAAGGAAGAAATCGCTTTGTTCCTGGCAAAAGTAAAGGCAGATGCCATGGCCGATACTCTTCAGGAAAATGAACTTATTATAACCGCCGACACGATCGTTTGTCTCGGAGATGAAGTTCTCAACAAGCCGCAATCCAGTGAAGAGGCCAGCGAAATGTTGCGAAAATTATCGGGTACTATGCACCGGGTGTACACGGGAGTTTGCCTGATGTCCTCCCAAAAACAGCAATTGTTTTACGACGAAACCCGCGTTTTTTTCCGAAACCTGAGCGATGATGAAATCCG
>CALDPJ010000082.1 GCA_937911795.1 uncultured Flavobacteriales bacterium
AGGGGGCCGAACCGGCGTTCGTCCGAACCGATCCGGAAATGCGCGACAGTGAAACCTGAATAGCAGTATATCCTAAACCCAGCGATACAATCAAATACCAGGTGTACCAATTGATGTCCGACGTTGCAGCGAATAGCAGGTTCAGGAATTTACCGATAAAATGATGGGTAAACATCAGGTAAGGGGAAAAGCGACCGGATAAATCACCAGAAGCGATCTGGTTCATTAAGGGATCGTCGTTGGATTCAAAAACCAGCGGAACGGTCAACACAACAATCAGTATCTCTGCGAAGCAAACGAGTATTTGCACCAGAGCCGAAACGGGAGATACCCGGTCATCTAATGTCAATTCCGGCATCCAATCCTGAATCGCGGATTTCAGCTTTATAATATGACTATGGTTCCGAAAATTGAGCACGGCCAAAAATAGAATAATTCAGGCGCATGGTTCATCGGTACTTCACCATAATTCAATGCGCGTAGTTCCTGACTGGCCATTGCTCAATGATTTTGTAGTTTTAGAGCCTTATGAGAAATATCCTGCCATATTGTTTGGGGATGGTTCTATTGCTTTCCGGGGTTTCAGGATTTGCACAGGAGGACCCTTTTATGTTGGGAGCAAAGGCTTTGTCAGAAAAGAAGTACAAAGAAGCAATCGCTTATTTTAACCAGGCATACCGCGGAGATCCCCGCAATCCGAACATTCTCTACAACCGCGCATTGGCCAAATACGAAATGGGCAAGCTCAAAAAAGCCTGTATCGATTGGAACCGTGCGAAGAAACTCGGTGATGTAGAATCCGCAGAACTGGTAGAAGAAAAATGTGCGGAGTTCTTCCGGTGATCAGGCCGCAGAACCGATGATTTCCTGAACCAGCATTTCCTCTTTCGAAAAGGAGAGGTAGGGTTCTTTACTTTTTCTACACGAGAAAAGATAATTTCTGCAATCCGGATTATCTACGAGCTCGTTGGTGCGGAACAAACCTTTTTTGCCGATCAGATAACACGAATATCCGAGTGGTTGCAGGTACTCTTTAAAGAACCGGATGCGTTCGTCATCCACAAACATTTCTGCAAGAATCACCGGTTTGAACGTTTCCAATGAATCGAGTCCGCCTTTTAGCACATTGAGTTCGAAATTTTCCACATCGATTTTTATCAGATCGACACCGGGAATTTTCCTTGAGCGAACAAAATCATCCAGCGTAGTTTGCGCTACCTGCACAGTTTTAAATGCGTCGTAGGTGTCGGTAAATTGCTCGGTAAATTCAATATCAGCCGATAATACATCGCAAACCTGGGCAGTTTCCGGTATCGCAAAACGTAGTTTGGACTGGCTGTCGCCGATGGCTGTCTGCACTACATTGATTTTATCCTCTACACGATTGAGTTCAGCGTTTTTTTCAAGGCGTTGCAGATTAACCGGATACGGTTCAAAAGCATAAACGGATGCCTCGGGATTGCTGAGTTGAGACACAATGCTGTACAAACCGGTGTTGGCGCCGACATCAAAAATAACATCCGATTTTTTAGCGAGATTTTTAAAGAGATTCACTTCTTCGTATTCGCCGTAATTCTGTTGGTTGAAGTAAAGGGCATCGACGATACCGTCGTCTTCCCTGGAATAAAGCCTTAAGTGGAGATCTTCGATTTGCACGTTCACCGAACCATTAACCCGGATATGATCCAGAACATACCGGTGCATATTCTTGTGCAGCCAGTGCCACGACCGAAATAACCCTCTTGACACCTTATTAAATCTTCCTTCCATGGTGGCGAATTTAACCAATCCCTGAGTATTGAGGCAGCCGGATGAATGATTTGTAATGGGAAAATCTATAGTCAAAAGCCGACGTTCTAATAGTAAATCCACCGGAACCACTAATTTTACCGGCCATGAATTCCTCAGAAGTAATCCAGCTCATCCGCAAGGATTTTAAACTGGAAATGCGTCAAAAGCATGCGCTCGGTGGAGTGCTGCTGTATGTGCTGTCCACCATTTTTGTGGCGTACCTGAGCTTTCGCGAGGTGATTGACCCCAATACCTGGAACGCTCTTTTCTGGATTATCCTGCTGTTTACGGCGTTCAACGCCACCGCCAAATCCTTTCAATACGAAAAACCCGGCCTGGCCTTGTATTGGTACACGTTGGTTTCTCCGCAGGGAGTCATCCTCGCGAAAATGGTGTACAATATTCTGCTGATGGTAACGCTCGGGTTGCTGAGTCTGTTTTTCTTTTCGCTGTTCATCGGTGCCGAAATATTACAGCAAAGCCATTGGCCATCGCTGATTGCGGCCTTGATGCTCGGTAGTGCAGGCATCGGAACCGCGCTGACGCTGATTGCGGCCATCGCTTCAAAAACCAACAATGCTTTTGGAATAATGGCCATCCTCGGAATGCCGGTAGTCATTCCACTGTTGCTTTCGGTAATCCGATTATCGCACAACGCGCTGATCGGCATTTCGCTGTGGGAGAACTGGAAGAATGCGTTGTTTCTGCTGCTCATAAACGCCATCGTAATCGCACTCGCATACATTTTATTTCCGTACCTTTGGCGCGATTAAAAATCGGGCGTTGAATGAGGTATTGGTGGTGGAAAATCGGGAGTATGATCCTGCTCTTGTATGTACTCATTGTGAGTCTGATGACACCCATGTCGCCAGGAGTAGTTCAGGTTTCCAAAAGCACTGTTACTCCGGGGCATAACGCGGTGGAGATCACCGGTTATAACACCCACTTTTCTGAAGATAACCTCGTTTGGGCCATCAACGGAGACAACGAATACTGCGCAACCAATGTGAAGGTGCTCAGTGAAAACTCACTTTCAGCCGAATTTCATTTCGAAGGTCCTGTTCCCGAAAACTTCTTTCACCTGATGGTGAACAACAACACCGACGGCACCATGTTTTATCCGGAGGCATTTTATGCCCGCGACTTTGACATTCAACCCGGTGCAGGCAACGCTTCTCCGTGTTCCGAAGAGGTGACCACCACCGAATATGCTGCCTTCAGCTTTCCAAACCGAAGCGTGCTGTACGAAACCATCCGAAACCTGATGTTTCACGTTCCGATGTGGTTTTCGATGTTTTTCCTGATGGGCATTTCTGTGGTGCAGGGCGTCCGGTATCTCGGAAACGGAAACCTCAATCACGACCTAAAAGCTGAGCAGAGCGTTCGCGTGGGCTTGTTGTTCAGCGTGCTCGGATTGCTCAGCGGATCTTTGTGGGCCAGATTTACCTGGGGCGCCTGGTGGGTGAGTGATCCTCAGCTCAACGGAGCAGCCGTCACTTTTCTGATGTACGTGGCTTATCTCATTTTGCGGAACAGCATCGACGATATCGAAAAACGCGGAAGGGTTTCTGCGGTGTACAACATCTTTGCTTTTGCCATGCTGGTGGTATTGCTGCTGATATTGCCGCGGTTTACGGATTCTCTTCACCCTGGAAAAGGAGGCAATCCGGCCTTTAGTAAATACGATCTTGATAGTACCCTCCGCGCGGTGTTTTATCCTGCAGTGGTGGGATGGATCCTGCTTGGATACTGGATTTATACCGTTCGCTACCGCATGGCGCAACTTCAGAAACACAATGAATCATGAAATTACTGAGTTCAATCATAGCTGTATTTTTTCTTACGTTTTCGGCGCAGGCACAGACATCTGCATCGTGGCTCGAAGAAACCATGTACTCCAGCGGTAAGATTTATGTGGTGGTAGGAGTAGTGGTGCTCATCCTGATCGGAATCTTCGGGTATCTTGTGTGGATAGATAAGCGGTTGCGGAAAATGGAAGAAGAAAACATGCAACAGGATTAGTAAAAAAGATTAAAAGTTTGAAAGCGTTTAAAATATCATGAAACGATCACACATCATCGCCATTGTTGTCATTGCGGTGGCCATAGCAGCCATCGCCGGTTCATTGACCGAGACCAGCACCTATGCCGATTTTGCTGAGGCATACGACAATCCGGGGCGGGAGTATCACGTGGTGGGCACCCTCGACCGGACCGAAGACATTATCTACAACCCCGAATTAAATCCGCAACTCACCGTGTTTACTATGATCGACGACAAGGGAGCTCGTCGAAAGGTGAATTTGCTGCAGGCCAAACCACAGGATTTTGAACGATCCGAAAGCGTGGTGCTCATTGGCCGGGTAGAAGAAGGAACTTTCAATGCCACCAACATCCTTATGAAGTGCCCCTCGAAATACAACGAGGAGAACAAAATAGAAACCTCATAAAAATTTTAAATGGAGTACGTTGGTGAGCATTGGTGGATTGGCCGTATCGGTCACTTCCTCGTTATTCTCTCATTTGTTTCTGCACTGCTTGCGGCGGTATCCTACTGGTGGGATGTCAGGAAAAGCAAAACCGGTTGGGCCACAGTAGGCCGTTGGAGTTTCCGCATTCACAGCCTTTCTGTACTGGGGATCATCGCGTCGCTGTTTGTGATGCTGATCGGTCAGTATTTTGAATACGATTACGTCTGGAAACATTCCAACACCGCCATGCCGATGGAGTACATTTTCTCCTGTTTCTGGGAAGGCCAGGAGGGAAGCTTCCTGCTGTGGCTGTTCTGGCATGCGGTGCTCGGAAACATCCTCATTTTTACAGCCAGGATTTGGGAATCACCGGTGATGGCGATTTTTTCCATTGTTCAGGTTTTTCTCAGTTCGATGCTCTTGGGCGTCTATATCCTCGATTACAAAATGGGCAGCAGTCCGTTTGTGCTTATCCGCGAGTTGCCAGAGAACATCGGTCTGCCGTGGACACAGATGAGCAACTACCTCAGCTTTCCTCAGTTTCAGGATGGCCGCGGACTAAATCCGTTGCTGCAGAACTACTGGATGACGATTCACCCGCCAACCCTGTTTCTCGGGTTTTCTGCCACGCTCGTTCCTTTTGCCTATGCCGTTGCGGGAATCTGGACGCGCCAATACCGCGAATGGATCAAACCCGGACTTCCGTGGGCATATTTTGCTGTAGGAATTTTAGGACTCGGAATTCTGATGGGAGGCGCATGGGCGTATGAAGCCCTCAGTTTTGGCGGATTCTGGGCATGGGATCCGGTGGAAAATGCGGTGTATGTGCCATGGTTGATCTTGGTAGCGGCCATTCACACCATGATCACCTTCAAGAAAAGTAGTACGGCACTGAAAACTTCAATTGTGCTCGTCATCTCGTCGTTCATTTTGGTGTTGTATGCGACTTTCCTGGTAAGAAGTGGTGTGCTAGGCGACAGCTCTGTTCACTCCTTCACGGATTTAGGTCTTTCGGGGCAGTTGTTGATCTATATGTTGTTCTTTACTTTTGTGGCGATTTTCCTGGCCGCGAAGTCTTGGAAGCATATTCCGACCTCGGATCGGGAAGCTTCGGTTTATTCAAGGGAATTTTGGATATTTATTGGGGCAACTACCTTGGGCTTAATGGCTTTCCAAGTCATAATTCCAACTTCAATTCCCGTATATAATGCGATTATTGAAATTTTTGGCGGGATATCCAATATGGCTCCTCCGGCCGACCAAGTGGAGTTCTACACTAAGTTCCAACTTTGGTTTGCTGTGGTGTTGGCTATTTTGACCGGGTTGGGGCAGTTCTTCTGGTGGAACAAGATGGATAAGAAAGACCTTAGGGATGCTTTGATTACTCCTTACATCATCTCTCTTGTGGTGGGTGCCATCATCATCACCTTGGGCAAGGTTTACAACATCTCTTACATCATTGTCGTGCTTGCGGCTGCCTTTACAATTGTTGCCAATGCTACGATTTTAG
>CALDPJ010000083.1 GCA_937911795.1 uncultured Flavobacteriales bacterium
ATCCATAAACTTGTCCTGGTACAGGGAAGCAATGTTGTTCCAGGTGTCAAAAGTTTCTTTATACCGATCCATCGGTTGGCGCCTTAAAATCATCTTCGTAGGGAAATAATTTGCCCTTTCGAACCTAAAAGTAAACTTTTTGTAGGTGTCCTGCTTCCACAGAAACAGTATTGGTTAATGACTTACAACAACATTGTGATGCACTACGTCCTGGTCAAAAAGAAATTCAAGGATGTACATTCCGTCCGACAAGTGGCCTGTGGCAATATGCGTTTCCTGATTGGGAATAACCGGAGTTTGAAAAATCCGTTGCCCGGTATAGGAATACATATTCAGGATACCGTGCTGCGGTCGGTGAGTGGTAATGCTCATTTGCTCATCCGCAGGATTTGGAAAAACAGCGATTCCTGAATCTGAATGGTTCGTGTGGATATCTGAACAAACTTCCACCCACAGGGTGTCGCTGGCCGAACAACCGTCAGCGTTCAGAACGGTCAGGGAATAAACGCCCACCACATCAATCAGGATCGAAGAAGTATTTTGTCCGTCGTCCCACATGTAGCTTTCATATCCGGCTGGTGCATTCAGCGTAAATGGAAGTATGGAGCTGCAAATATGGTCTTCTCCTTCGTAATTCAGATCGATTTCAAAATCAGATAAAAATACTTCTACCGTATCCGTGCTTTCAACACCGCAGCCGTGGTCAACGGTTACCCAGTACGTGCCGGGGGTGAAGGCAGTGAAAGAAGATTCCTGCGAGCCATCCTGCCATTCATAGTTTATGTAGTTTGGATTCGTTTGTAAGAATGCCAGTTGCCCTTCACAAATTTCCTGATCGGGACCCAAATCAACGGGCTCCAAATCCGACACCTCTATATAGGTCGAATCGGTTATGAAACAACCGGATTGCCCTTTCACGGTGACGGTGTACAAACCTGTTGTATCCGCCAGGAGTGTAGTTTCATACGTGGCGTTAGACCATTCATAACTCAAAAAACCGGCGCCGGGATCGAGCAGCAATGAGTCGCAGACCGTTGCCGTTTCGGGCAGGTAAGTCAGCTCGGGCTCGTTTGTTTGCACGGTAATGGTATCGTGCGAAATACCACATCGGCCGTAGATCGTCACCGAAATGATATCCGTTCCCGGTTCGGCAGCACTCACCAGGGTGGCGGTGTTGTTTCCGTCCTGGGCCGAGAAAATCCCCGG
The DNA here is from genome assembly GCA_937911795.1 of uncultured Flavobacteriales bacterium. GTDB lineage: Bacteria > Bacteroidota > Bacteroidia > Flavobacteriales_D > SKUL01 > SKUL01. Next base: position 1,207 of record CALDPJ010000083.1, read on the forward strand.
CCCTGTGTGTGACCAGACAGCAGAGTCCTGTTCCGATTCAAATGAAATTTGATATTCGTACGAAGTGCCTCCCTGGCAAATATTTTCAGGACCGACAATTACTTGCTCATGCGCCATCAAATAGCCTTGCAGCATATTGGGAAGTGAACTGTTCGAAGTGTTTCCCGCCGAGATGGGAATGGCGTTCGTGGTGAAGCCACACAATGCGCCCGGTGCGTTGGGGTTAGTGATGGCACTCAAACCGTTTTGAATACATGCCTTTGTGTAAATGATCCCGTTGGAGGCCAGGACCAATTGACCGGTGTTGCAGAAATTTCCGGTCACCGCATACTGCGAATCCATGATTTGGGCAGCGGTGGTCAGCGACAAATCGTATTGGTAAATGCTTTCATCTCCCTGCCAGAAACTCACGTACAATTTAGAATTGTCGGGCGAAAAGGCAATACCAAAGGGTTGCTGGTTGATATCGGTACTGAGTACAAGCTCAATTGGATTGCTATACACTCCGGTTTCTCTGTTGAAATCACTGACCAGGATGCGCCAGGGCCAGGCCGAAATTATGCCCGCCGCCATTCGGTTTCCGTCGTTGGAAAACCGCATGCTTCCGAGTGGGTTTTGGTTGGATGGCGTGCCAATATTGGACACGACCGGTGTGGTGTGAATCCCGTTGTGGTCGATCAAAAATGCATACCACGCGTTGCTGGTATATTCTCCGCTGCCCACCCATATGTCGTGACCGTTGGCATGCCACGTAGCGCTCAGTTTTTCGCTTCCCTTTTCCAGAAGCGGTTTGTTTTTGAACGCTGGAATAATGTCGCCATAGCCGTTGTTCAATGTCATATCCACAATGCTGTAGCGCATACCGTTGGCCAGTGCATTCTCAACTGCATCGGTGGTGAAAACAAAATATTGATTGGCATTTCCGGGGTGGGGAGTGATCAGTACTCCCTGCGAAGCAGAAGGATTACCCATCAAGCCGGAACCATTGGGCATCACGTTCATTTCCCGGTCCCAAACCTGAACGCCGTCACTAAACAACAACAGATTTCCGTCGGCATCGGCAATCGAAGAAGAGCACTCGTTGCCGTTATCCTGGATGGGGCTGTTAGGGATCAGATTGGCTTCTCCATCATCAAATTTTATTTGATTTCTCAGAAAGACCCAATGATCGGTAACGCCTGATAAATCACAGTTTCCCACTTGAAAGAAGTAGGTATTTGAAGTATCCGCGCATTCGCCGTTGCCGACAATTAAATACAATGAATGACCACCTACCTCATTAAAAATCTGCGACCAGTCAGGTGAAGTGCTTACCGGATTGCCATCCAGCATCCATTGGTTGCTTGTGTTATTAATCGAGGTGTTGGTTGTAGAAATTTCATTCCCCGGAATATATGGTGATGAAGTATTAACCTCAAAACTTGCCTGTGCAGGACACACGATATTCACTTCAATGCTTGCCGTGCTCATGCAATTGGGATCATCATTGTATGCTGTAAGAATTACTTCAAAGCTTCCTGAAGTAGTGAACTGATGTTCCAATGTCGAAGCATCTCCAACCGCTTCACCGTTGATTGTCCATTCGAATGAATTAGCACCGTTAGTGACACTTGAGAAGTTGATCACTCCGCCAATTGGAACCGTGGTATTGTCGGCGGATACAGATATAGAAATGGGATCTGCGCAAGGACTTTGACACGCAATTGATTCAAGCAAAATGGCTCTTTGAGTAGAAATAGCAGCTTGCATTCGTTCAGACTGACCCGGACTAAAGAATATCTGGCAAACCTGATAACCATAATCCATGTAGTTTTTAAACTGATCGGGTTGATCACCGAGTCCTCCCATTGCAACCGGACGAAATGGATTATTTTCACTTACATCGTCGGCATCGGTAGAGCAGGTGTTCGGTTGCCCGGAACAGGGCACGGGTGCGGTGGAATTATCCGGCGGAGTATCACAAACCCGGTCGCCATCTGTTTGACAATTCTGATTGGTACAGCCACCCTCGAAAGTATGATAAAGCCCCAGGTAATGCCCGGCTTCGTGAATGTGTACTTTTGAATTGTCGGGCGTACTTCCAAACAGAGCGGCTTCATTTACAATACCATCCTCGGGCTGCCCTTGTGAAGTGGGGAAATAGGCATATCCGGCCATTCCGTCTCCCATGGAGAGCGATGAAATTTCTTTTACCAGCCAGATGTTTAGATACGAATTGGGATCCCATCGAATTAAATCCTTAAGTTCAAAATCCTGTAATTCTACGGTCAGATTGGTGAGATCAGAAACTGTCCGCGTGATTCCGGTGGTGAACTGACCATCCGGGGTCTGAGCGGCCAGACAGAACGAAATATGCGTGTCCACGCCATCGGGATGTGAAAAACTGCCTGCATTGGCAAATCCGTCGTTCAAATGTTGAATACCAGCATAAATTTGTTCATCTGGAATATTTTCAGCCCCATTTTGATGAATGACATGCACCACTACGGGAATGGTGTAATTCTGTCGTGCACCAGCGCCGGTTCGCAGCGCGTGATTCATGGCATCCAGTCTATGCTGGAAGCCCGGAACGGTCTGCAACTGTTGTTGTATCAAATGATCGGTCAGGCATTTTTCAGCGGTTGATCCTGCGGTTTGAGCCTGGGTCAATGAGGGGATGGT
>CALDPJ010000084.1 GCA_937911795.1 uncultured Flavobacteriales bacterium
AATACATCGCTTTCGGGCCGGATGATAAACTGTATGTACCGGTGGGCGCGCCGTGCAACATTTGCAAAGGCGAGGACAGCATATTCGCATCCATTACCCGGATTGATCCCAACGGAGGGAATTTTGAAATTTTTGCCGAAGGGATCCGGAATACCGTGGGATTTGACTGGCATCCGGAAACGCAGGAATTGTGGTTCACAGAGAACGGAAGAGATATGATGGGCGACAATTTGCCCGGTGATGAACTCAATCGGGCACCCGAAGCCGGGATGCATTTCGGTTATCCCTATTGTCATCAAGGAGATGTAATTGATCCCGATCACGAGGATCACAGTTGTGCAGACTATACGGGGCCGGAACAGATTCTCGGACCCCACGTGGCCGCACTGGGAATGCGTTTTTACACCGGCGACCAGTTTCCCGATTCGTTGCAGGGAGATATTTTCATTGCCGAACACGGTTCGTGGAATCGCACAAAACCGATCGGTTACCGGATTATGCGCGTTAAAATGGATGACTCAAGAGCTCTCTCCTATTCTACATTTGTTGAAGGTTGGCTTCAGGGTGCCAGCGCATGGGGACGTCCGGTCGATTTGCTCGTTCTGGATGACGGTTCGATGCTCATTTCCGACGATCACGCAAGCATTGTGTACCGGCTCACCTATGGCGAATAACTGCTCCATTTTCCTTCAACACCTTTCTTCTGCAAATCTTTTTCAATTTGCGCGATGAACGTTACACGGTCTGATTCTTCGGCGCCAAGGCTTTTCAGGTGATCGGAACTTACCTGGCAATCAATCAGGGAATAATTCTGTTTTTGCAGCCATTGCACGAGTTTAATGAAACCGGTTTTCGAGGCATTGCTTTCTCTGGAAAACATCGACTCCCCAAAAAAACATGAACCGATGGCCAAACCGTATAATCCGCCTGCCAGTTCACCGCTTTGGTTGTACACTTCCACTGAGTGTGCGATTCCCATTTCGTGTAATTCGCAATAAGCATCCACCATTTCACGGGTGATCCAGGTGCCGAATTCACCCGCTCTTCGGGTATCTGCACAAGCCTGCATAACATCTCTGAAACGATGGTCGAATTTCACCACGAACTGATCGCGGTTGAGCACATTGCGCATGCTGCGGCTAATTTTCAGTTTCTGTGGGAAAAGCACCATCCGCGGATCGGGCGACCACCACATGATCGGCTCCCCTTCATTGAACCACGGAAAAATTCCCTGACGGTACGCCAACAACAGCCATTCGGTTGTGAGTGCACCGCCAACAGCGAGCAACCCGGTTTTGTCGGCAAGATAAACCGGAGGAAACTGAGGACTCTGTGGAAGTTGAAATACCGGCATGATGTGCCTGCAAAAATACGGTAACTTTGAAGGATGATTGAGGAATTTGCAACAAGGCTCCGGCAGGCTTTGGCGGGTGAATTACCGGGTGAAAAAGCGCATAGCCGCATGATGTCGTACCAACGACCGGACGTAAGCGAAGCGATGAAAACCGTGAAGAATGTGCGATACGGAAGCGTGTTGGTTTTGTTGTACATACACAAAAACGAGATTTATACCAGCCTGATGCTGCGACCGGCGTATAACGGTGTTCACAGTGCTCAGATCAGTTTTCCGGGAGGGTCACAGGAAACGGGAGAAACCCCTAAGGAAGCAGCATTGCGCGAGTCTCACGAAGAGCTGAACATCGATCCGAAAGGGGTAAAGATTATCGGGCGCCTGAGCCAGGTGTTCATTCCTCCGAGCCGGTTCCTGGTGACTCCTTTTGTGGGATATGCAAAACAACGTCCCGATTTCATACCCGATCCCATTGAAGTAGATCAATTGATTGAAGTTCCGTTGTTGCGATTATTTGATGATGCGATTGAATCTCAGCAAAAAATCGAATTACCAAACCGTGGGGTCAACATCCTCGTGCCTTGCTTTGCGTTGGATGATTTTGTGGTATGGGGAGCAACAGCGATGATGATCAGCGAGCTGAAGCACATATATCAGGAACTGGAAAAATAAGGTAAAAGTCTGCTACTGATTGCGCATAAAGAAGAACGTTCCGTTCTCATGTCCCATTCCGGAAATCACGCCAAGTCGCGGTATTTTGCCTCCCAACGAAGATTCATCGCGCATTTCGAACACTACTTTTTCAATGGGCATACAGGCATTGGGCTGCTGTAATAGCAGCTGGGCAAAAGTTTGTGACAGAGGTGACTGTCCGGCCGCTTGCTGATATCCTGAAGCAGACAACACCTGCGATGAACGCAACCGCGTCATTTCCCAATCATTGCAGCTTTTGATTTCGGCCTCGCTTCGGGTAATATCCGCAAATGAAGGCCCTGCATCACAAGCATCTGTCACCACCAGCGTATGGGTGATAAATCTGGAATAAGACTGCATTCCGGCTTTCAGATTGTTGATGTTGAAGTAACTGAATTCATCATCGCGGCGGGCATCCACCGGAATCCAGTAGGCGATATCGCTGAGGTAGGTTCCGTGTCCCGCATACCAAACCAGCAGGCTGTTTACGGCATTATCGCGCACCAAATCGCGCAGCTCAATAGAAAAGAACTTTTCCATCTCGGTTTTGGACATATTCTTTTTGTGAAGAATACGATCCACGTGATATCCGGCCAGTGCCTGCTTCATAGTTGAAACATCCTTTGGAGGGCCGTCGATGCGTGCAAAAGAACTGTAGTCGGAATTTTCGATAAATACCACCCATGTTCTTCCCATGGGATTGTCTCCATTTTCCGCCAGATTTTCTCCGGAACGAACAATTGGAAAAGTGGTGCTCTGTTGATTGCCGTGAATATCTTCGGCTTCAATCGTAATCGTGTCTTTGTTCATAACGTTTACAAAAACAGTAAAGGAAGGATTGATCCGATCAATGGCGAAACTTGCGTTCACCCCTTCGGCACGGATGGATTTAATCTGGCTTTCGTCTGCTATACTCCCTTCGATGGCAATTTCGTGCAGCGACTCAGGGATCATGATTTCACCATTGCTGTTTACCACTGGTTTATTGACCGAAATCACCGGAGCATTGACTTCGGCAAATAAGATGTCATACGCTACTGCAGCCGTATTGTCGTACCAATCAGAAGTAGCAATTTCAATTCTGTTGACACCCTGAAGCGAGATTTTGGCAGAGAACTCGGGATTTCCATCGTTCCTGTTAAATCGCGCGTTGATATCGTTGATCGTTATATACCGTATCCGACTTTCGTCTTTTATTACTCCATTGATCTCCAGCGAATCGGTAGTTTGTTTTACACGAATCAGTTTATCCTCCCCAATCACCGGATGATGCAGAGCTATTTCCGGTAGGCGGCTTTCTCTGTTCAGTTCAAGGATGCGGTTTCGGGCTTCGATATACAGTGCATTGGCCGGTGATGTGGAATTCGTAGAAAGCCGGAGCGCCTCCTCAAACTCTGCCAGCGCTTCATGGTGGTCAAACGTAGCTTCGAGTGCCAGGCCACGGAGGTAATGGGCACGGTGACTCCCGGGATTCAGACGAATCACTTCATTAAAATCGTTGATGGCATTCTGATGCTGGCCAAATTTCCGGTAATACTCGCCGCGTTCAAACCGCAGTTTCTGATCTTCGGGGTTTTTAGCGATGGCTTTTGAAATGTCGTCGATGGCCTTTGAATATTCATTGTTCAGAAAATGTACCTGGCTACGCAGCACATACAATTCCATATTATCCGGAAAAATTTCCAGGGCAATGTTGCAATTTTCGAATGCGCTGTTCAGGATTTCGGTTTGAAGATACGGTGAAGTTTGTCGCTGGTATCGCTTCAACTGAACGGAAACCAGCGCGGGATATGCTTCTCTGAATAAATGATTTCCATCCAGAATCTCACGGAAATTGGCTTCTGCTTCTTCATAGGTTCCGAGGCTGTCATTGGCCACTCCCAACCAATAGGTGTTGGTGATGGTGCGTTTCAAATTTGCTGCGGTAGTTGCACTTTGATGTGCCTTAACAAAGTTGTCGGTCTGGAGATAGAGCCGTGTTTTCAGCTGCCAGATTTCCATGGTCTTTGGGCTCAGTTCCTCGGCCTTGTTCAATGCCGATTCACATTCGCTATATCGGGCGTTTCCAAAAAAATGTTGACCGGCTGACAGAAAGTATTCAGCTTTTTTACCATTGATTTCGGCGGCTCTCAACCAGTCTTTCGCGGCACTTTCTGTGTTAGCCAACTGCTCGTATGCCATGGCACGCTCTACGTATGCACGTTCGTAAGAAGGATCGGCTTCAATAGCCTTTGTAAAGCGATTTACTGCCTCGCCATAATTCTCTTCCTTCGCATAATTCACTGCAATTTTATAATAATCCTTTGCGCTTTGTCCCGACACATTCAGACTCAGCAACATAATCAGGAAAACAGGCAGTATTGAAGCAGGCAGCAACCTCATTCGTCTTTTATATTCGTGCATTCGTGGGTAAAATTATAAATTTTATCGGAAAGCATACCGCCGCTTGCTGAAAAAGAGCAATTCAGAACCGAATTCCAACCACCACAATATCATCCAGTTGTTCAACATCACCCATCCAGGTATTCAGTGTTTCCTGAAGTTTCTGCTGCTGGATATGTAACGGCAAGTGCGCAATATCTGCGAGTAATTTCTTGAACTGGCGTGATTTGAACTTCTTATAATCCGGCCCTCCGAACTGATCGACAAAACCGTCTGAAAAAACATAGGCACAATCTCCGGGTTCGGTTGTAGTGGTGTGTCGCTGAAACTGCTTTTCATTACCAGGTTCATAACTACCCACCGAAAAGCGGTCGGCCTTGAACTCTGTAACTTCACCATTCCGAACCAGATACAGCGGATTGAACGCTCCGGAAAAATCGAGCGTGCGGGTGTTTTGGTCGTAAACCCCGAGCGCCATGTCCATACCGTCCTTCGGCATCTTTTCATTCTCTTTTTGTCGTAGAAACTTTTCAACTCCGTAGCTGAGCTCCTGAAGAATTACTTCGGGCCGGGTTTCATTCAGTTCAATGGCAATTTTATCGAGAATACTATAGCCGACAACCGACATAAAGGCTCCGGGCACGCCATGTCCGGTACAATCTGCCGCAGCGAAAAGAATTTTATTGCCAATTTTATTGAACCAGTAAAAATCGCCGCTCACGATATCTTTCGGCTGATAAAGAATAAAAGCATCCAGTCCGTAGGATTCTATTTCTGACTGTGGAATCAGAATGGCTTCCTGTATGCGCCGCGCGTAATTGATACTGTCTAGAATGTCGTTGTTTTTCTTTTCGAGCTCCAGGCTTTTCTCCACCACTTCTTTGGTGCGCTGTCGTACTTTTTCGGCCAATACCCGCTTCTCTTTCTTCAGTTTTCGCTCGCGCAATTTGATGTACATCACCAGAAAAATGACGGAGGCCAACACCGCAATGACATAAAAAGTATTGCTGCGGTACCACGGAGGATGAATTTCAAACGCTGCGGGTGCTGAAATTTCCTGTTCCTGATTCCAACGGTTTTTCGCCTGAACGAGAAAACGATAATCACCCTCGGGCAATCCGTTGTAGGTAGTACTGCGCACCTTTGTCCATTCCGACCAATGCTCATCCCGACCTTCGAGCATTGTGCGGTACCACACGTTTTCCGGATCGGTAAGGCTCACCGTCAGGTAAGAGAAAGTAAGTTCATTCTGATTGAACTTCAGGTCAATTTTTTCACCGGAATTCACAGGCTTATCTTCTACCAACATTTCCGTAATCCGAAGCTCGTGAATTGGGTAGACCGGTTTTTCGAGTCTCGGAGTGTTTCGGAAAATTCCGTTCGCCGTTCCGTACCAGATTTCCTTTCCGGTATTGAGCGATACTCTACGCTTCACTTCCACTCCGGCAAATCCGGCTGAAAAACCAAAATGCAGGGATTTCATTTCCTCTTTATTAATCTTCGAAATGCCCAGGTGAGAACCGATCCAGATGTTTCCGTTTTCATCCTGATCAATGGTAGCGATGGAATTGGAAAGCAATCCTTCGGTAGTGGTGAAATGTTCCTTATTTCCGGATTCGTATAACT
>CALDPJ010000085.1 GCA_937911795.1 uncultured Flavobacteriales bacterium
TAAACCCACCGGGGCCAGTCCACAAAAAATTGTAATCTGGTGTTCCTCCTGTGACAGAAATGTTAATTGCTCCGTCTGAAAAACCGGTGCATGAAATTCCGGAAATCTCCGTTTCCACATCAATCGGGTTCTCTTCGGCTATAGTATAAACTTCGGCAAAAACACAGCCGTTGTCATCGGTGATCACCAGCGTATAATCACCGGCCAGTAATCCGGAAATTGACGATTGATCTGACGTAAATCCATCCGGTCCTGACCATTCAATTGTCAAAGGAGCTGTCCCACCCGTAACTGTCAATGCAATTGCACCTTCCGCTTGACCTGAACAGGTGATATCGGTGATGGTCGCATCCACTTCAATCAAGGCTGGTTCATCAATGGTGACAGAAACTCCGGCAATGCAATCATTTGCATCCGTCACCTGAAGATCGTAGGTGCCTGCCGCAAGATCCGTCAACATCGTATCTGCCGACGTGAATCCATCCGGACCCTGCCAGACAATGGAATAAGGTGCAGTACCTCCGGTTATGCCGGCTAAAATACTTCCGTCTGTCAGACCGTTGCATGAAATATGTTCAGCGGAAATCAGAATTTCAATAGAATCCGGCTCTATGACACTGAATGTTTCTTCAATACTGCAACTGATGGAGTCCGTAATTACCAGGGTATAATCTCCTCCGGTGAGGTTGAAAATGTTTTGATCCGCAGATGTGAATCCTTCCGGACCACTCCAGTTAAAATCATAGGGTGGAAATCCTCCGGTGACGGTGATTTCGATGGCTCCGTCGGCGTCGCCGTTGCACAGCAGATCGGTGATTGCGGCTTCTATTTCCAGGTCGCTTTCGGTGAGTTCTACCGTCTGTGCAATCGTGCATCCATTGTCGTCAGCAACCGTTATCGTATAACTTCCCGGGCCGAGATTGTTTACCTGGTTTGAAGAGCCGATAATGTTTGCAGATTCATCGGTCCAGAGAAAGGTGTAATCATCGCTGACTGTTCCGCCAGAAACCGTGGCAATGATCTGTCCGTTGCTGAGTCCGCAGGTTGGGTTGACTGCCAGCAGTGAAAGATCCAGCGCCGGTGGTGCATTCACCGCAAACACTTCTTCTGTAAGACAGTTCAGCGAATCGATTACCGTAAGTGTATAGCTTCCGGTTTCGAGATTGAAAATGTCTTCGTCGGTAGAACTGAAACCGCCTGGTCCGCTCCAAACCGTTGTGATCGGTCCGGTGGCATTGGTCAGCGTAACGTCGATTGCTCCGTTGGCCTCTCCGGCACAAATATTATGGGTGATGTCGGCATCAATTTCAATGGAAGATGGGTTGTTGACTGTGAAACTCGCTTCCACAAAACAATCCTGTGTATCGGTTGCGTAGAGCGTATAAGTACCCGCAGCGAGTCCGGTAATGCTGAGGGTGTTGCCGGTGAATCCGTCAGGGCCCAGCCAGAAGATAGCATATCCGGGGGTACCTCCGGTTACAGTGGCCACAATCATCCCATCGTCATTGGTATCGCAACTGGCGTCGGTAACAACGGCTTCGGCCATCACACCCTCGCCGGCCTCAACCGTAAAGCTTGCATTCGCGTTACAACCCAAAGAATCCGTGACCAGTACTGTATAGTTGCCGATATTCAGATTGGAGATGTCTTCCTGTGAAGAACTGAATCCTGCCGGACCCGACCATTGGAATGTATAGGGCGCTGTTCCGCCTATTACGCTCAGATCGATTTCACCATCGAAAATTCCGTTGCAGGTAACATCCGTAATATCGGCCGATAATTCCAGCGGGGCAGGATCTTCAATTTCAACGGAAATTTCGGTGAAACAATCGTTGGCGTCGGTTACCGTAAGATTATAGGTTCCGGCAGATAACCCGGTGATATCAGCAGTATTCGCGGTAAACCCACCGGGGCCAGTCCACAAAAAATTGTAATCTGGTGTTCCTCCTGTGACGTTGATAGAAATGGCTCCGTCTGACAATCCGGTGCAACTAATGGGTTCTACAACTGCTGAAACAACCATGGTATCCAGTGCCAGCACTTCGGTTGCATCGGTTGCGGTACATCCATTTGCATCGGTTACTTCGGCCACATACACCCCTTGCGAGAGTCCCGTTATATTTTGATCGTTGGAAGTAAACCCATCGGGGCCGGTCCATAACACTGTATAATTTGGAGTTCCACCTGAAATGTCAAGGGCAACAGCTCCGTTATTATCATCAGGACAGGTAAGCATCGTTGGCGTCAGCTCCAGTTCTATCGGATTGGTTTCACCCACCTCAAAAATTCCGGCCTGCTGACATCCATTATCGTCGGTGACCTGCACGGTATAACTTCCTTCTGCCAATCCACTGATGTTTTGCTGATCGGAGACAAAACCACCGGGTCCTGTCCATTCAAACGTATAGGGTGCTGTACCGCCAGTTACTGTGAGGTCGATCGCGCCAATGCTTTGGCCAGCGCAGAGGTTGTCAGTTATATCCGCATCCAGCTCGAGTAGATCCGGTTCATTCACCTCAAAAAGAGCCGCGATTACACAACCATTTTCGTCGGTAACCTCAACGGCGTATGATCCGGCAAACAGATCTGAAATATCCTGGTCGGTGGAAACAAATCCCGAAGGACCTGTCCATGAAATGGTATAATCGGGTGTTCCTCCGCTGATCTGCAATTCAATGGCTCCGTCGGCGTTTCCGTTGCACGAAATATCCGTAACTGAACCGTCAATCTCTAATGGTTCAGGTTCTGTTATTTCCGCTTCGGCAGTATTCTCACAGCCGGAAGCATCTGTGACAGTAAGAATATAATTCCCCACTGCAAGTCCCGAAATGTCTTCAGTGACTGCGGTAAAACCATCAGGTCCCGTCCAGGAAAAAGTAAAACCGCCAGCTCCACCCGTTACCAGGGCATCAATGGATCCATCGCTTCCTCCGTTGCAGGAAACCGGTGTAACGGCAAATTCTATGTCGATCGCAGGTGGTTCTGCTACCGCGAAACTTTCCGTGAACGTGCAACCATTGGCATCGGTGAGCAGTAATTCGTAATCTCCGGCTGCCAGATTGCTGATGTTCTGTTGATCTGAAACGAAACCATCCGGCCCGGTCCACGAATAAGAATAATCTGGAGTACCACCTGCTGGTGTAATTTCTATGGCTCCGAGCAAATCTTCGGCGCAAGGATTATCGGTAATGTCGGCCTCCACTTCGAGTTCTTCGGGAGCTGTTATTTCGAAAGTAGCTTCGGCCTCACAATCGTTGGCGTCAGTGACAATCACAGTATAGCTTCCTGCCTCCAACCCGGTGATATCTTCGGATGATGAAGTAAATCCACCCGGCCCGGTCCAGCTAAAAGAAAAACCGGAACTTCCACCGGAAACGCTGATATCGATGGCTCCATCGGCGTCACCAAAGCAGGATACATTTATTGAATCTGCAGTAATGATGATGTCCTCAGGAGCATCGTCGAAATAATAGAGCGTATCAAGGACGCATCCTTCAGCATCGGTGATGGTAAGTTGGAAAGGATTGCAAAGCTCATCGGCCATAATTCCCGTTTCTCCGCTATCCCAATCGTAGCTATAGCCATTGTTACCGCCAATCACTATGGGCATTGCCTCACCGTTGCAGGCACCGAAGCAGGTAGGCGGAACTGCATTCATTGAGAATACGGTCAGCGGTCCCGGTTCATTCACAAAAACATCAATATTGCAAGGCAAACCTCCCTGACCCTGGTCAAAAACAATAACGGTATAGGTTCCGGCACCGACATTGTTCCACGATTGCGTGTTGGGACCGCCAATCCAATTGTAGGTATAAGGACCGATGCCATCAGAAGGTGTTACGGAAGCAATTCCATCTTCAAAATCATTACAGGTAGGGGCGGTTGGATTTGGTGTGAGCGTGAAGAAAGCGCATCCACCTGATCGTACCGAAGGGTCGTCGCCCGACCAGCCATGTTCGGGTTGCTGTGCGAGACTGAGAAAGGTAACCGACCAGAAAGCAGCGATCAATCCCCATTTCATAAAATTCCCCTTTCGCATTTTTTTATTTTGGTTTAAAATCTATCTATACGCTGCACATGGTATTCTGCCCTGAACGGAGCCGGTTGTACACACAGAAATCCCGAGGGTTATTTCATGTGTATTCGCACTGGAAATTCGCAATCTCGAAGTGGTAAAGTCAAAAGCATATCCCAAGGTAAAATATTTCAGGAAATGAACCCGCATCATGGCTGCAATGGCATCTCCATTGCGGTAGGACGCTCCGAGTCCGATTACCTTTTTGTACTCTGCAAACAAGTTCAGGTCGATAGACGGAGTGGAGCCTCCCACTAACTTCAGCAGCACCGCCGGAGTAAATGAAAAGGAATCCTCGTCTCCGAGCCTTCTGCTGGCCATAACTGAGACATGCCGTCGCAATCTCGACATTCCACCGATTTCAGGAATAGAGGTAGACCCCAGGTCAGAAATCGGATTGCCCAACAATTGTTTAACGGCTACTCCAAACGTCCAGCTTTTGTCGTAGAGATAAATTCCCGGAGCAAAATCGGGGATAATAAAGGAAGCATTTGAATTTAAAAGAGCAGGATCATTATAATCATCAACTATTTTACTATTCGTATCATAACGGTACTGCTGAAACCCTGCAAATACTCCGGCAGACATCATCCATTTTCTGTTAAACTGAAAATGATAGGCATAAGCCAGATAGAGTGAAGTACTGCTGAGCGGACCTGTAACATCCGATTCTACCGCTCCACCGATACCGTGTTTGCTTTTATTGATACCGCTCTTGCCTTTAATGGCTGCGTGTACATTTGCATATACCGTTTGTGGCTGACCTTCGAAACCCAACCATTGTGTCCGGTATCCGAGTCTGATATCAGGACACAACGTTGTTCCTGCCACAGCAGGATTGTGGTGAAAATAGTTGAACATAAAATCAGTGTTTTGACTGATTTGCTGTGCACGAAGCCCTGATAGGCTCATTACAAATAGACATATGGCTATCAGCGACCTCATCGGATAATGGTTAAATAGCCGGTATAGGGCCGTGTATCAAATCCCAAAGGATTCAAATCAATAACATAATAATAGACCGCTTCGGGAAGTCCGTCGCCATCCCAGGGAGAATAATTGCGGGTGCGGTACACCATCTGGCCCCACCTGCTGTAAACGCGCACTTCAGCGTCCGGAAACCGGTGGATACCACCAATGGTCCAGGTGTCATTTTTACCGTCTCCGTTGGGAGTGATCGTGTTTCGTATGGTCAACGCCGGAACAACCTGCACCAGTACCTGTTCGGCAACCTCACATCCGTTGACATCTGCTGTAACCGTATACAGATATGACTGACCTTCGTCGTTCAGTGTTACACTGGTATTCTGGCTATTCGTCTGATCCAGCTCCGGACCACTCCATTCGTAGCTATCAAAACCAACATTGCTGCTTAGATTGGATGTTTCTCCGCTGATGATGGTAGCAGGATCGGCAGTTGCTTCGAGATTATACTGAACAGCAGGTCCTGAAATTTCAACATTAAAATCGCAACTGAGTGCAGTTCCATCCAGACTGGCGGCATTAATGATCAGGTAGTACACTGTATCGGGCAACAGGTTATCGAGTGTGAGCGTGAGATTGTCTTCGGTAGTCGGAGGCACGCAATCAATAAACGGACTGTAGGTGCCGGGGATACACGCATCCGCAGCAGACACCACTGTTGCGGCCAACATTCCGGTCTGGCTGGTATCACAGGAAAATCCCGTGATATTCACCTCGGCCTCGCCGATGAAAGTGATGCCGTTGGCGGTAATATAATTCTGTGATAGGGTATTAAAAGAAATGAATATCAGATTATTCGAGTCAAAACACATGTCTGCAGGCATGGGCGGATTGGTAAATCCTTCTGCCGACGAGAAAGATGTGGAGCCGTCTGAATGACAGATACTGGCTGGCAGATTACAACCCTGACCCACAGCAACCTGTCCGGTCAAAAGCAATACACTGAACAGAAATAAGTAAAATATCTTCATGGTTATACAAACGTTAAAGATACCTATTTAAGGTGCTGTGACATTTTGCGGCTATAGATTTATACACACAAACGTGTGAAAATCAAAATTACTATTTGATTCTGTTCAGGCTTCTACCTAAAGTTAATGAATCGGGTTGTATTAGTCTTACGAAATCCAGCGCCGGCAGTTGGCGATTTTGAGGTTGAGTTTTGAACATAACCCAATTCAGAATACAATTCCGGCACAGACGATATCTACTGCGTTTTCAAATTCACCAGGGAAATACGATCAGAAGCAGTAATACCTCTCAGATGATCTCCATTCCTCAGAATGTAGATACTATATCCTTCATCGGCCAGCCGATCAATTACACTATCCGCCGGAAGACTGGAATACACGGTAAGATTGGTATAAAACATAGCTTCCACCGGGTGGGGATAGTTGAATAATATTCCTTCGTTTGCCGGAAATGATTTCAAATTACTGACCCACTCCGGTGATCGGTCGCGATTTTGGAATGGTTTGATGCGTTCAATACTGTATCGCACCGGAAGCGCTATCAATGCGAGAAGCACCAATACCAACAGCCACCGGTATTTGTCTTTCTGTTGATATTGATGGTACAGATGAAAGAAAAAACAGGCCGTCACAATGAAAAAGGCAGGGGCCGAAATCAACAGATATCCCTGCATTTTGGTTTCCGCGAGCGAAAAAACTACCAATGGTCCCATCATCCAGACAGCAGTAGCAAGACGAACG
>CALDPJ010000086.1 GCA_937911795.1 uncultured Flavobacteriales bacterium
TCGGTTAATACCGTCGATACGGCCGTTCCCCACGTAGAGACAGGGCATGCCCTGTCTCTACCAGATAAACCGAACAATCCATCCGAAAAACGTTATCGCAACCCCGGAAAAAATACCGTTTCATCCATTATCGGTGGATACAAATCGGCGGTATCGCGACACGCCAACCGTCTGGGAATCCCCATGGCATGGCAATCCCGGTTTCACGACCATATCATCCGTGATGATGCCGAATACCAACGTATCAATGATTATATTGAATCCAATCCCAAAAATTGGGGTAGGGATAAATTCAGGTCGTAGGTCCAACGGTTATGCGTAATCCTCCACCGGGATACAGCTACACATCAAATTCCTGTCGCCATAGGCGGAATCTACCCTTCTGACAGCAGGCCAGAATTTATTGCCCCGCACAAATTCCGCTGGATACACGGCCTTTTCTCTCGAATAGCCATGGTTCCAATCATCCGCCAAAGCCATGGTGGCCGTATGTGGGGCGTTTTTCAACACGTTATCGGTTTTGTCTGCCGTGCCGTTTTCGATTTCCCGGATTTCTTCCCGAATGGAAATCATCGCATCGCAGAAGCGGTCTATTTCCGCCTGGTTTTCTGATTCTGTAGGCTCGATCATCAAAGTACCGGCCACAGGGAAAGAAACGGTTGGCGCATGGAAGCCATAGTCCATCAACCTCTTGGCAATGTCTTCCACTTCTACCCCGGCTGATTTGAACTCCCTGCAATCTACGATCATCTCATGCGCTGCCCGGCCTTGTGCACCGGTATAAAGGATGGGGAAATGCTCCTCCAGCCTTGCCTTCATATAGTTGGCATTTAAGATGGCGATCTTAGTGGCATTGGTCAGACCCGCTTCGCCCATCATGGCGATATAGGCATAAGAAATCGTCAGGATACTGGCACTGCCAAAAGGCGCGGAAGAGATCGAGCTGATCGCCTGCTGTCCGCCGGTTTTCACCAAAGGATTGCCAGGCAGGAAGGGTACCAGATGCTCCGCTACGCAGATGGGGCCCATACCCGGCCCGCCACCGCCGTGGGGGATACAGAAGGTCTTATGGAGATTGAGGTGGCACACGTCCGCACCGATATTTCCGGGACTGGTTAAGCCCACTTGGGCATTCATATTGGCGCCATCCATATACACCTGACCGCCGTTTTGGTGAATGATGTCGGTGATCTCGATAATCGATTTTTCAAAAACTCCGTGTGTCGACGGGTAAGTAACCATCAATCCGGAAAGATTGTCGGCGTGTTTGCCGGCTTTCTCACGCAGATCTTCGATGTCAATATTTCCGCGATCATCACACTTTACCACCACTACTTCCATACCCGCCATAACTGCGCTGGCCGGGTTGGTTCCATGAGCAGACGACGGAATCAGCATCCTATTTCTATGTCCTTCTCCTCGACTTTCATGGTAACTTCTGATGACCATCAAACCGGCGTATTCGCCCTGTGCACCCGAGTTGGGTTGAAACGACATGGCGTCGAAACCGGTAATTGTGCAGAGCATTTTACCGAGTTCTTCAATAATTTCCTGATACCCCTGTGCCTGGTATTGTGGGGCAAAGGGATGCATCTGTGCAAATTCAGGCCAGGTTATCGGCAATAATTCACTGGCTGCGTTGAGTTTCATGGTGCAGGATCCCAACGAAATCATAGAGTGCGTCAGCGACAGGTCTTTGTTCTCGAGTCGTTTCATATAGCGCATCATCTCTGTTTCGGAATGAAACAGGCTGAAGATTTCGTGCGTCATAAAATCACTTTTACGCACCAGGTCAGCAGGGATTTTTTGGGTTCCTTCTTCCGAAATGGCGGAAATTGACTCCTGACTCGAAACCCGTCGAAAAACATTGATCAACTGAATGAGTTCATCGTAGTTGGCCGATTCGTTCATGCTGATGCCTACGGAGCCATCCTCAAAATATCGTAGATTGATAGACTCGGATTCTGCGGCTTCTTTAATTGCACCGGCAGTAATACCTGATTTCAGAGACAGCTTGAGGGTGTCAAAATAAAACTCATTCTCATTGGTGAATCCGAGCTTCCCGAGTTCCTGTTCCAGAATTACGGTTTTGGAGTGAATCTCTTCAGCAATGGCTTTCAATCCGTCGGGGCCATGGTAGCAGGCATACATCGACGCCATTACCGCAAGAAGGGCCTGGGCAGTACAAATGTTGGAAGTGGCTTTTTCGCGTTTAATGTGTTGTTCGCGCGTTTGAAGCGCCATGCGTAATGCAAGTTTTCCGTGGCGGTCTTTGGAAACTCCGATGATTCTGCCCGGAATATGGCGTTTGAAATCATCTTTGGTGGCGAAGAAAGCCGCATGAGGGCCGCCGTATCCCATTGGTACACCAAATCGCTGGCTGCTTCCGAAGGCGACATCCGCACCCCATTCTCCGGGAGGCGTAAGCAACGTCAGGCTCATCAAATCTGTTCCGACCGCTACTTTTATTTCGAGTGACTGAGCATTCTGAACAAATGACCGGTAATCCTCTACAGTACCATGACCATTTGGATATTGTAAAACGGCTCCAAAAAAGGAATCGTCGAGTTGTGTGTTTTTCCAATCGCCAACTACAAGCTTAATTCCCAATGGAAGCGCACGGGTTTCGAGCACCGCAAGCGTCTGGGGAAATACCTTGTCATTTACAAAAAAGTTATTCTTTCCGGCCTTCACCGCATCCCGGCTACGGAGGTTATAGAACATAATCATTGCTTCGGCTGCAGCGGTAGCTTCATCCAAAAGCGACGCATTGGCAAGGGGCAAACCGGTGAGATCACTCACCACGGTCTGAAAATTCAGCAGTGCTTCCAAACGACCCTGTGAAATTTCTGCCTGATAGGGTGTATAAGCCGTATACCAACCCGGATTTTCAAGAATGTTTCGTTGAACTACAGCAGGCACAACAGTAGGGTAGTAACCCATTCCGATATAGTTCCGGCAAACTTTGTTTTTGGCAGCTTTCTGACGCAGTAAATCCAGATACTCCTGTTCTGTCAATCCTTCGTCCAACGACAGAGGTGAATTGAGTCGGATATTGTCTGGAATGGTTTCTCCAATCAACGCATCAATGCTGCTGGCTCCAACCTTTTGTAACATAGAATCCAGTTGCTGTGGCCGGGGACCCAGGTGCCGGCGCTCAAAATCTTTGTAGTTCGACATAGAATTATTCGCTTAAATTTCCAGCAAAGATAATTACTATTGCTTCGGTTATCATTCAATTTTGCAGGCATGGTTTTGTGCCTTTTCAATTGCTACTTTTACAACCTATGAAAGTACTGCTGAAAGTTATTTCTATCCTGATCGTTCTGATCGGTTTCTCTGCTGAATCTGCTGCTCAATACACCTTCGAGATGATGAACGGCAGATTGCTCGACGTGTTCGATTACAATGATTCTGCTTTTGTGGATATCAAATTCAAGTTTGATAAAAACAGCATGAAAAACGAACGGATTCGGTTGTACAATGAAAACCTGCGGTTCGAACTGGCAGACGAAAAAGGTGATGAAATCAGCAGAGAGCAACTCGATCAACAGGTAAAGCAAAAATCAAAAACGCTTAAACCACCAAAGATTAAAGAAGGATTTGTAGATCGTGCAGAAATCTTTGCCATTCATGAACCCGATGGATCCAAAGAAATCCTTTACGAACATGCCGAAGAAATAGGAAATTATTATACCGTTCCGGAGATGCAGGAATTTATTTTGGGAGAACGTGATGCATTGCTGCGGTTTAAGGCTAAACGGGCATTCTGGGGAGGTGTGGCCTTCGGTGCGGTGGGTGGATTTGCCTGGCAGAACAGTCTTTTCGCACTTACCACACCGGTCATCTGGACGGGAATCACGGCTCTTCCAACCATCCGGATCAAAGACCGGTACATGAGCGATCCAACGCTTCGAACCGAACCATACAAAGCGGGTTTTGCGAAAACAGCCAGAACCAGAAACATGCTGCAGGGTTTAATGGGAAGTACGGTGGGTACCGTCGCCGGATTATTGATTTACGCGGTGATAGCCAATAATTCTCCTCACATCAATTAAGCTTTGACTTGGGTGAACCGGATCGCTACTGTCATTGTTTTCAGCAATGCCTGGATAGCTGCCGGTGCTGCCTTACTTACCGCACAAACATTTTTGGTTACAGGATTAGAAGTGAATCCGGAATTGGTTTTGTTTGTCTTTTGCGCTACCATCGCTACCTATAATTTTCAACGCCTCATTCGTCTCAGTGTATGGTCTGCAAGAATCAATTCTGAGCGGGTTCACTGGATCATCCGCAGCAGAATTGCATTGTTGTGGCTTATCGGAGTTGGATTAGCTGGAGCAGGATTTTTTGCTTTGCGATCATTGCAGGTGCAACATTTCTGGATTTTGGTTCCGCTCGGAGTCATCGCTGTATTGTATGCGCTTCCTTTCATGCCTTTTCAAAACAGATGGCTTGCGCTGCGTGATCTGCCAGTCACAAAAATTTTCTGGATCGCCGGCACCTGGGCGGTGGTAACAGCCATTCTGCCGCTGCTTGGTCATAAAAGCATTGATGTGGAATGGAGTCTTATAGCTATAGAACGATTTATTTTCATTCTGGCCATTACCATTCCCTTTGATACCCGCGACATGGATTATGACGATCCGTTTCAAAGAACCCTTCCGCAATTAATCGGTGTCCGAAGCTCTGCATGGCTGGCGTTGTTTTGTGTCCTGCTGTTTGCAGCTGTGGTCACTATCAATTATTGGGTGGGCGGGTATTCTTTTGAAACCGCCACAGCGCTATTATCCAGTGCAGTAGTTGCAGGAATTATCCTTATTTTTTCCTTCAGACGCCGCAAAGAGCCCTATTACAGTGGCCTGATTGACGGCTTGACGTTATTGCAACCAGTTATGGTGTTCCTTTGGTTGCACTGAAAACTTCATCGAGGGCTTCGCAAAATTTGTCGGCCGCTTCTTCCAGCATTTTATCGGAATGGGCTGCGGAGATAAATCCTACCTCATATCCGGAAGGTCCGAGGTAAACACCGCTTTCCAACAAAAGATGATGCAGTCTGCTGAACCATTCCATTTTTGTCCCGTCAATCTGAGTGGCTTTAGTGATGTGCTCATCTTCAGAAAACGCTAACCAGAAAATGGAAGCCTGATGAACCATCCGAACGGGATGGGATTTAGATTTGCAGTAAGAGTTGATTTTATCGCAGAAAGCGACGGTTTTTTTCGCAAGCGTTTCATAAAAATCTGGTTGAAGACATTCGCGCAACTGAGCGATGCCTGCAGACATTGCCACCGGATTGCCCGATAACGTTCCGGCTTGATAAACCGGACCATCGGGAGCAATCAAGCCCATAATTTCATCACTCGCTCCATAGGCTCCAACGGGCAATCCTCCGCCGATTATTTTTCCGAAAGTCATGATATCGGGCTGAATATCGTACAAACCGGCTGCGCCTTCAAAACCTACCCGAAACCCTGAGATCACTTCGTCAAAAATGAGGAGTATGTTGTGTTCCTTCGTCAGGTCACGCACATATTGCAGAAATTCCTTTCCCTGAATCAACAGCCCGTTGTTGGCGGGAATGGGTTCAATAATGATACAGGCCAGATCATCGGCATATTTTTCAACCGCCGTTTTCAAAGCCTGCTTGTCATTCAACGGAACCACTATGGTGTCCTGCACCGTAGATTCCGGAATACCGGCCGAAGATGCGTTTCCCAGAGTCACAAGCCCGGAGCCAGCCTTTACGAGCAATGCATCTACATGTCCGTGGTAGCAACCCTCAAATTTGATGATCTTGTTTTTGCCGGTAAATCCGCGAGCCAGCCGCACAGCCGACATCACTGCTTCAGTCCCGCTGTTGACAAAACGAATTTTGCTGATAAAGCGGTGGTTGTCGATGATCAGTTTGGCCAGTTCATTTTCAAGCTGGGTGGGTGCACCGAAAGAAGTTCCTTTTTCGAGCGTAGCTGTAATACTGGCTACCACCTTTTCAGGAGCATGTCCCAGAATTAACGGGCCCCAGGAACCACAAAAATCAATATAACGATCTCCGTCGGCATCCCAGATATAGGCGCCCTGCCCGCGCTCAATAAAAAGGGGAGTACCGCTTACCGATTTAAATGCCCGTACCGGAGAATTAACTCCACCGGGAAAATATTTTTTTGCTTTCTCGAAAAGTGCTGTTGATTGGGTGCGTTTCATTTCTGTTGCTGTAAAAGTGTTCTTTTTCGAAAGAATGATTTTATTGTTTCTTTGTGCAAAGCTACTATTTGAATCAAATCCATTTTGATGAATTTTGAAAAGACCCTCGCATTTGCACAGCGTGCAGATGCAGAAGACGAGTTGAGCCGGTTCAGAAATCAGTTTCTGTTTCCACAATACAAGGGAGAAAATTGCCTGTACTTCACCGGTAATTCTCTCGGATTACAACCCAAAACTGCCCGCGATGTTCTCTTGCAGGAATTAGAAGATTGGGCAGAATTTGGAGTAGAAGGTCATTTTCAGGCCAGAAATCCATGGTATTCTTATCACGAATCGTTGATGGAACCGATGGCCGGAATTGTAGGAGCAAAGAAAAACGAGGTGGTGGCGATGAATGGGCTCACCACCAATCTGCACTTGTTGCTGGTATCGTTCTTCCGTCCGAAAAATAAACGCACTAAAATAATTTGCGAGGCGAAGGCTTTTCCCTCTGATCGATATGTGCTCGATTCGCAGTTGCAGTTTCACGGTCTCGATCCCAAAGAGCATCTAATTGCGCTTGAACCGCGCGCTGGTGAACATTGCCTTCGTACGGAAGATGTGGTAGAAGCCATAAAAAATGCCGGTGATAGTCTGGCATTGGTCATGATGGGCGGAGTAAATTACTATACCGGTCAGCTTTTCGATATAGCCGGCATTACTGAAGCCGCACACGAAGTCGGTGC
>CALDPJ010000087.1 GCA_937911795.1 uncultured Flavobacteriales bacterium
ATAATTATGCTATACCATTTGCTTGAATATTTGAACTCATTTTTTGACATTCCAGGCATCAGCATGATGCGATCTACCACATTCCGTGCTGCGATGACGGTTATTACGGCTTTGTTAATTGCATTGATTTTTGGTAAACGAATGATTAATTATTTAAGGCGTAAACAATACGGTGAAATCGTTCGTGATCTTGGCTTAGTGGGTCAAAAAGAAAAAGAGGGAACACCCACAATGGGCGGGTTGATTATCATCGCGGCCATTTTGATTCCAGCCTTGCTCTTCGCCAAGCTCAATAATATTTATGTACAAACTATGATTCTGGCTACTGTCTGGCTGGGGTTGATTGGATTTCTGGATGACTACATTAAAGT
Organism: uncultured Flavobacteriales bacterium; assembly: GCA_937911795.1. Classification (GTDB taxonomy): domain Bacteria; phylum Bacteroidota; class Bacteroidia; order Flavobacteriales_D; family SKUL01; genus SKUL01. The sequence continues at coordinate 372 of CALDPJ010000087.1, forward strand.
CTTCCGAAAGAACAAGCAAGGGCTCGCAGGCAAGTTCAAAATCATCGGTCAGGTAGGCGTTGGAGTGATGGTGGGAACCATGCTCTACTTTGATGATACAGTGGTAATCAAACAAAAAGTGGAAGTAGAATCGGTTGCTGAAACTACCGATACCCAGACCGACATCGAGCGCACTACCAAATATGAATGGAAAGAATCGCGAGGTACCAAAACCACAATTCCTTTTGTCAAGAACAATGAATTCGATTATGCCTGGGTACTTGGATTTTTGGGTGAAGAGAACGCCAAAAAGTGGGCATGGCTGGTATTTATTCCGTTTGTGATTTTCCTTGTTACCGCAGTGAGTAACGGTGCCAACATGACCGATGGATTGGATGGTTTGGCTACCGGAACATCTGCCATCATAGGGGTGATTCTGGCGGTGCTGGCATTCCTGTCGGGTAATTACATTTTTGCTGATTACCTCAATATCATGTATATCCCCGAGTCGGGAGAGCTCACGATTTTCATCAGCGCATTTGTCGGAGCCTGCATCGGATTTCTCTGGTATAACGCCTATCCCGCACAGGTTTTCATGGGCGATACCGGAAGTCTCGCGCTCGGTGGAATCATTGCAGTATTTGCCATCGCAATCCGGAAAGAATTGTTGATCCCGATTTTCTGCGGGGTCTTCCTGATTGAGAATGTATCGGTCATGATACAGGTATTCTGGTTCAAATTTACGAAGCAACGATACGGCGAAGGGCGCAGGGTTTTCCTGATGGCGCCCATTCACCATCACTATCAGAAAAAGGGCTGGCACGAATCAAAGATTGTTGCGCGCTTTTGGATCATCGGGATTCTGCTTGCGGTCATCACCATTGTAACACTCAAACTGAGATAAATTGAAACAGCGATTGACCATATTGGGAGGAGGAGAAAGCGGCATCGGTGCTGCCCGACTCGCTGTGCTCAAAGGTTGGGAAGTATTCCTGTCTGACGCCGGGAAAATCAAGGAAGAGCACAGTGATGTGCTGAAGGAGATCGGTGTTGAATTTGAAGAGAACGGACACACCCTCTCAACAATTCTGGAGTGTGACATGGCTGTAAAGAGTCCCGGAATTCCTGAAAAAGCTGCGGTGATTCAAAGTCTGCGGAAAAAAAATATTCCGGTGATTTCTGAAGTGGAATTTGCATTCCGGTACAATTCTGCAAAAATCATTGCCATCACCGGAAGCAACGGAAAAACAACCACCACGCTGCTGACTCAGCATTTGCTCGAAAAAGCAGGAGTCAAATCTATGGTTGCCGGAAACATCGGGAACAGTTTTGCCGGAGCGCTTACAGCCGGAAAGGAATTGCCCGATTGGTTTGTACTCGAAATCAGCAGTTTTCAGCTGGATGATATCGATCAGTTTCGTCCCGACATCGCCATTCTTACAAACATTACACCCGATCACCTCGATCGCTACGAGTATCAAATGGATCGCTACACCGATTCAAAATTTGCCATTGCCAGAAATCAGCGACCCGAAGATTACTTCATCTATTGCGCCGACGATGAAGGAATTGCTGCCGGTATGCAGCGACACACGATTCGCGCAAAGAAACTGCCCTACTCACTTCAGCAGAAGGTTGAGGAAGGAGCCTACATCGAAAACGAACAAATAGCTATTAACCTAAATAAAACCCAATTTACTATGTCACTACACGACCTCGCGCTGCAAGGCAACCACAACGCTTATAATTCCATGGCCGCCGGCATTGCTGCGCGGGTTCTGGAGATCCGCAAAGAACTGGTGCGTGAAAGCCTTGGTGATTTTCAGAACATCGAACACCGGCTTGAATTCGTGACCAGGGTTCATGGTATTACGTTCATCAACGATTCAAAAGCTACCAATATTAATTCCACGTGGTATGCTCTTGAAAGCTTCGACCAGCCAATTATCTGGATCGTTGGCGGCGTAGATAAAGGCAACGATTACCTCGCCCTGAAACCTCTTGTGAAAAGCAAGGTGAAGGGAATCATTTGCCTGGGTAGAAACAATGAAAAAATTATTGAAGCCTTTTCGGACCTGTTTCATTACATCCCCGAAACCGACACAGCAGAAGAAGCAGTGCGATGCGCATACCAGATGGGTGAGAAAGAAGATGTGGTGTTGCTGAGTCCGGCATGTGCCAGTTTTGATCTTTTTGAAAATTACGAAGACCGCGGACATCAGTTCAAAAGAGCGGTCAAAGCATTATAACCCATCATTAACCAAAAATCAATCGCCATGAATAGAATAACAACAATCGACAGGAGCGCCATGCAATCCATGACGGATACGTTGTTGGCGGCAAGGAAAAACAACCTTAAAGAGGTGTTGGAAATTGCGCATCGTCTGGAAACGGTGGCAGTTGTGCAGGATGTTGCCTTCATCAACGATTCCAAGTCAACGAATGTAAACGCCACCTTTTACTCGCTGGAGTGTATGACCAAACCCGTAGTGTGGATCGCTTCCTCGTCGGACTGGTCACAGGATTACAGCCCGCTCCAGGAGCTGGTTCAGAATAAGGTGAAAGCCATTGTCTGTGTCGAAAATCCGAAAGATTTACCTGCTTTTGACTTTACAAAGTTTGGTGTCAACTGCATTAGAAAAACCTCGCTCGAAGATGCTTTTCAGGTAGCTACCTCAATGGCAGAATCCGGAGACGCCGTTTTATTCTCGCCCGCCCATCCTTCAGAAATTCA
>CALDPJ010000088.1 GCA_937911795.1 uncultured Flavobacteriales bacterium
GTGTTCCGCTGATGGAAATTAATTCCTATTTCCGCTTCCTAAACAGCCGTTGCAACAATCCGCCGCCTTCGTTGTCATCATTTTTATTGCGTCGGGCAGCTTGGCGCTTTTTGCGTTCTTCGGTGGTGTGTTTGGCTCTGAACAATCCCCGGAAGTTGTCAATGGCGCTCGGTTCCTGGTAATCATCACAGTCAAAAATCCCGGCAAGGGCAGGGGGAAGCTCTGGAAAAGGAACGAACACCTGATTTTTCAATTCCGCATCGGCCTGAATCTGCTTCAACGTCAATCCCACCAATGGTAGTGCGAGCGTACTTCCCGAACCATAACTGCCGCTTTCAAAATGGATATCGGGCATCGAGGCTCCAACACGCGCAACGGTTACCAATCCCGGCGTGTAACTCCCGAACCACGCGTCGGCATAGTCCTGCGAAGTTCCGGTTTTTGCGGCCAATTGCTCGCGAATTCCATACAGCGATCGAATGGAAGCAGCGGTTCCTTCGTTCACTACTCGCTGCATCATTTGCTGCATCAGAATGGTGCTCTGAGCGCTGATGATTTGATCGGTGCGGGGACGATCGTTCATCTCATACAAAACAGTTCCATCGGCAGTTGTGATGGATTGAATTGTCGTACTCGTAATTTTTTTTCCGCCATTGGCAAAGGCACCGTACGCAATCCCCAGCTCCAGCACACTGGCATCTACAGAACCCAGCGCTGTGGATGGACCTTCGGGAAGTTCTGTCGTAAATCCGAGATTTCCCCAAAGTTCTTCGAGATAGCTACGGTCAAAACGGTACATCAAATCCACCGAAGGAATGTTCATGGATTTCTTCAGCGCTCCGGCCATTGAGTATTTTCCACCGGTTGAATGATCGTAATTCTGCGGCGACCAGTTATCATGATCCCTGAAAACCACCGTGTCGTTGGACAAATAGGTGCAGGGCTCAATTCCGCTTTCCAGTGCTGCTGTGTACAAAACCGGTTTAAACGCCGAAGCGACCTGTCTTTTTGCCAGCACCTGGTCGTAGGGTTGCGTTCTGAAATCAATGCCGCCCACCCAGATTTTTATCGCACCGTTCTGAGGATTGAGCGCAATCATTCCGGCGTGCAACAGCGTAAGCTCGTGAATTACGCTATCGGTCATGCTGATGGAATCGGTATAAAATCCATCCCAACTGAACAGCTCGCGTTGTTTCAGACCGGCATCGCCTTTTACATTTTCCAGTCTTCTTTGTGCCATTTTCCGGATCTGTTCGGACCGTTCGCCGCTTCGGTAATGTTGTTTCAGCAATGGCTGCATGCGCCCGAGGTGTTCCCGGTACGCATCGAGCGCCATCAACTGCATCTGGTGATGGAGCGTTGTGTGAATGTTGAGACCGTCCTTTTCGAGATCAAATTTTTCTCCGGAAGAGGATTCTATTTCGTTGAGAATCTTCTGAGCTTCGCGCTTTACCTGAACCAGAAAGTAATTGGCTGGTCCGTCCGACAGTTTAGAATATTCGAGTTCCAACGGAAGGGCCTGTAAACTATCGGCAATTTCGGGCTCGAGATATGCATATTTTCTCATTTGTCCGAGGACGACATTCCGGCGCCGCAACGAGTTTTCCGGATTGAGCCGGGGATTGTAGTAGGTGTTGGCTTTCAACATACCTACCAGAACCGCAGCTTGTTCCACAGTAAGTTCACCAGCTTTTCTGCTGAAAAATCGTCCGGCAGCGGCTTCCACACCGTACACATTTTCACCAAACGGAACGGTATTCAGATACAGCGTCAGGATTTCCTCTTTGGAATAAATTTCCCCGAGCCGGGCAGCGAGAATGGCTTCCTTCACTTTATTCACCGGAAGCGAGAGGACGCCTTTGTAATTCCGTCCGTACAGGTTTTTTGCCAGTTGCTGGCTCAGCGTGCTTCCGCCGCCGGCGCTGTCGTCGCCCATCAGCAATGTTTTGACGAACACCCGGAGCAGGCTGCGGTAATCCACACCGCCGTGATCAAAATAACGCGCGTCTTCGGTGGCTACCAGCGCATCGATCAGATGTTGCGGCAGATCTTCGAGGGCTGTATTGGTTCGGTTCTTCGCGAAAAACTTCCCGATCAGTTGCTCGTCTTCCGAAAAAACCAGCGAAGCCGTTTCATTTTTAATGCTGCGCAGATCTTCGTCGGTTGGAAGTGCACCGAAATATCCCCAGTAAACACCGCCAATCAATAGGCCAATTCCGGCCAGTGCCAGCACGAAAATCAGCACGAAGAAAATGAAGAGTTTTTTGATCATCCGCAGGTAATAATGAAGCAACGAAGGTAGGACTTGCAAATTGTTTGGAAAAGATTCCAAAATAGTGATCCTGAAGTTTGGTGTCGATTTCAGAACAGAGATTCAACGCACTTTCGGAGGTGTTGAACAACAATACATCAGCGTATAAATTTTGTGAATAATTATTATCTTGTCGGGAAACGAAACAATATGCACAAAGGAATCATTGCTTCATTAATATTGTCAGTTCTGCTCGTGATTTTTGCGCTTCAGAATACACATCCTGTTGAACTTAAACTGTATTTCTGGAGCGTCAGTTCGTCGTTGGCGTTGCTTGTTGTAGTGCTTTTTGTAATGGGAGCACTGTTGGGTTATCTGCTAATGATACCGGTGATATTGAACAAAAACAGAATCATCAGAGAGAAAGACCAACTCATCAAAAATCCAAAGAAACCCGCAACTCCGGGTTCGTCGGTGAGTGACACGGGATCTGTACATTAATTCAAAAATCATGAAAGACTGGAAACAAAGACTCGATGAACTGGAACTTCAACTTGCGTTGGGAGTGATGGAAGGTCGTGAAGCATACGAGCGGCAAAAGGAGAAGATGAAGTCTTATGTGGAAGAGGCGAGTCGTCAGTTGGCAGACATGAAGGGTTTGAGCGAAGAGCTGAAGACTCAGATGCGCGGCCGGCTTGAGGAAGCTCAGCTGCAATTTGCATTGGGAAGAGCAGAAGGAAAAGCCGCATACGAAGAACAAAAAGCCAGGATTGATGCCGTATTAAACGAGCTTCAGGACATTGCAAAAAATGCCCGAACCCAGGGTGACGATGCGTTAAAAAATTGGTCGCGCGAATTGGCCGGCACCATCCAGACTTTCCGGATTCAACTCGAAATATCGCGGGTGTATTTTGCACTCGGAAAGGCCGAGGCCAATGCAAAAACAGAAGCCTACCGGGCGGAGATGAAGCAGAAAATACAGGAACTTCGAACCCGGTTTGAAGCCTGGGCCGATTTATCGGAGGACAAATGGGACGATTTTACCGAAGAACTCAAAACCTCTGTCGGTCATTTCGGTAAGGCATTTCAAAAATTATTTTCCTGATTTTAAATTCACCCGTTGAAATTTCCCTTTCCGTATCCTTTCAGGACGAGTAGAGGATAATATTCAGCTTTAATCGAACTTTTCCCGAAGTGGTAATACTTTATTAGTCTCTGAAGAATAATATTTTAAGCCACTACGGAATAATTATCTCATTTTTTCAAACCATTTCTAACTCTGAACCGTAAAGGGCTAAACAATCGAAAGTGTAGAGAATCTTTTTAAAAATATTTACGAATTTTGTTTACTCCTGTTTTTTAAATGGTTGAATTAATGTTGCAAAAAGTATTATTGGTGGAGGATGATCCGATTGCTGTAATGCTTTGTACCAAGGTGATTGAAAAGACGGGGTTTGCGGGGGAAATTGAAACCGTGTACGACGGTAGAATGGCCATTGAGTATTATCAGAAACTATTGTCGCAAAGTAAATCCGGTGAGCCGCAGGATTATCCGCGACTGATTCTTCTCGACCTGAATATGCCCAATATGACCGGCTGGGAATTTCTGGAAGAATTCATCCGCAATATTTATCCTTTTTGCCCCGAAACCCGTGTGGTAATT
>CALDPJ010000089.1 GCA_937911795.1 uncultured Flavobacteriales bacterium
CTATAAAACGTCTGCCCCTATGGTAGCCCTTTGCAAAGTGACCGGCGAACCGCACCAATATCACCGTGCATACTGGTACGAAGGCAAAATGTACTACAAAGGTCAGGTGGTCATCGATCAGACCGCTTAATTTTTGGCAGTTCTAAACTGCTCCGGAAGGTGTGTTCAACAAAGCCGTTAAACACACCTCTGTTTTTTTACCGCTGTTAAGGCCGGGAGAAATAATTGTCAAATTGCCGTAATTGGATTCTAAGCCATATCTTAGCCGCCGTGTTTCCAGAAAACCGCACCTCTACCGAGAATGCCTATGTCTAAATTGACCGCTGCCATTACAGCCGTTCAGGGCTATGTTCCTGATTACGTGCTTACCAATAAGGAATTGGAGCAAATGGTAGACACCAATGATGAGTGGATCAAATCCAGAACCGGAATATCTGAGCGCAGAATTCTTAAAGGTGAAGGATTGGGAACCTCTCACATGGCCGCAAAAGCTGTTGAACAACTTTGCGCCAAACGGGGAATCGATCCCCTGGAAGTAGATCTTTTGATTTGCGCCACTGTTACTCCCGATCATCAGTTTCCGGCCACCGCCAATTTGATTTGCGATAAAGCTGGTTGCAAAAATGCCTGGAGTTTTGATGTAATGGCGGCCTGTTCAGGATTTCTGTATGCGTTGGAAACCGGGAGCACATTTGTTGCTTCGGGCAAGTACAAAAAAGTAGTAGTGGTGGGTGCCGATAAAATGTCATCCATCATTGATTACGAAGATCGCACCACCTGCATCATTTTCGGAGATGGCGCCGGAGCAGTTTTGCTCGAACCCAACGAAGAAGGTCTTGGTGTGCTGGACGCTGCACTGTACAGCGACGGCTCGGGATTTGAACACCTTCACCAGAAAGCCGGAGGATCTGCATACCCTGCTACGCATCAGACCATCGACACCGGCCAACATTATGTATACCAGGAAGGTAAGCAGGTTTTTAAATTTGCGGTCACCCGTATGGCCGATGTGTCTGTTGAGGTGATGGAACGAAACAACCTGACCAGCGATGACGTTGCGTGGCTGGTTCCGCACCAGGCAAACCTGCGCATTATCGATGCCACTGCGAAACGCATGGGGCTGGATACTTCGAAGGTAATGATCAACATAGACCGCTACGGAAACACAACCGCTGCAACCATACCACTGTGTCTGTGGGAGTGGGAAAAGAAAATGAGCAAAGGAGACAATATCATCCTTTCTGCTTTTGGCGGCGGATTTACGTGGGGAGCTGTTTACATCAAATGGGCATACGATTCCAATTAGCTTTTTTAATTTTAGCACAACCGAATAACTCTACATCATGAAGCTGGAAGAAATTCAGGACCTGATCAAGTTTGTCTCTAAATCGGGGGTAAGCGAAGTTCAGATAGAACAAAAGGATTTTAAGATCATCATCAGGTCTGATAAAGAAAAGAAAACCAAAGGCGGTCAGCAGGAAATGGTTCAACACCATTATCCGGTTCAGCAGATGCCGCAGCAAATGCCTCAGCAGATGCAGCAGCCTCAGCAACCACAAAATCCGGCACCCGCACCGGCACCCGCACCAACCGAGCAGCAGGATAAAGAGTCAAAATACATTACCATCAAGTCGCCGATGATCGGAACTTTTTACCGCGCATCGTCACCAGACAAAGATCCGTTTGTAAATGTTGGTGATTCTATAAAACCCGGACAAACGATCTGTATCATTGAAGCCATGAAGCTATTCAATGAAATCGAAGCCGAAGTGAGTGGTAAAATTGTTAAAGTACTGGTCGATGATTCATCACCGGTAGAATATGACCAGCCATTGTTTCTGGTTGATCCATCCTAAGCCAACCCTCGTCAAAGCCTGATTCATGTTTAAAAAAATCCTGATAGCCAACCGTGGCGAAATAGCATTGCGAATTATTCGTACCTGCAAGGAAATGGGAATCAAAACCGTAGCGGTGTATTCCAAGGCCGACGCCGAAAGTCTGCACGTACGATTTGCCGATGAAGCGGTGTGTATCGGTCCGGCACCCAGTTCCGAGTCATACCTGAAAATTCCAAATATTATCGCGGCAGCAGAAATCACCAACTCCGATGCGATACATCCGGGCTATGGATTTCTTTCTGAGAATGCAAAATTCTCCCGCGTATGCGCCGAGAATAACATCAAATTTATCGGTGCCAGTGGCGATATGATTGATGCCATGGGCGATAAGGCATCGGCCAAAATGACGATGAAAGCAGCCGGAGTTCCTACCATCCCCGGCTCCGATGGATTGATAAAAGACCTGAAACATGGTAAAGCCATGGCCATTGAAATTGGCTATCCGGTCATGATCAAAGCAACCGCCGGAGGTGGAGGTAAGGGTATGAAGGTGATCTGGGAAGAACAGGAACTCGAAGAATCACTCTCCAACGCGATGCGCGAAGCTGAAGCTGCATTCGGAAATTCCGGTATGTACATGGAGAAGTTCATTGAAGATCCACGCCACATTGAAATTCAAATTGCCGGCGACCAATTCAGTACGTTTTGCCATATGTCAGAGCGCGATTGCTCCATTCAGCGTCGCCACCAAAAGCTGGTAGAAGAAACACCTTCTCCGTTTATGACCAAGGCCCTGCGAAAAGCAATGGGCGAAGCCGCCATTAAAGCTGCCTCTGCGGTAGATTATGAAGGTGTTGGCACGGTAGAATTTTTGGTGGATAAACACCGCAATTTCTACTTTATGGAGATGAATACCCGGATTCAGGTAGAACACCCCGTCTCTGAAATGGTTACCGGTATTGACCTGATCAAAGAGCAGATTCGCGTCTGTGCAGGCGAGAAGCTGTCAATCAAGCAATCTGATGTCGTCATTCGCGGCCATTCATTTGAATGCCGTATTAACGCGGAAGATCCTAAAACGTTTATGCCCTGCCCCGGCCTGGTAAAAAATTACCACCCGCCAGGCGGTTTGGGCGTACGTGTCGATTCGCATCTTTACAGTGGCTACACCGTGCCGCCGAATTATGACTCCATGGTTGCTAAAGTCATTACGCACGGGGAAACGCGCGAGATTGCGCTCAACCGTATGCGTCATGCTCTGGATGAAACCATTGTCGACGGTATTCGCACCAATATCCCGCTCCAGCAGCGGATCCTGTCGGATGGCGGCTTCGAGGAGGGTGGGCGCAACATCCACTACCTGGAGAAGCGCCTGGCCGAACGCAAGGAGAAATCGCTCTCGATCCTCTGACCATGCGGCAGCGCACGTTGGTGCGCCGGACCGGCCTCGC
>CALDPJ010000090.1 GCA_937911795.1 uncultured Flavobacteriales bacterium
TAACGATGTCGAATGCGGCATCCTCGGTGTTTGTCTCGCTGGTTCCGAATGACGAGCAAATCACCGTAGAGTGGGATTTCAACCAACCGTGGGTGAATTTTACTTACCAGGTGCAACAGCTCACTGGTGATTCTGAATGGGAAACCATTGATGAAACCGGTGAGACCTCATTTGTTCATGAAGGCTTAGAAAACGGTGAAGAATATTGTTACCGGGTAATTGCCTACGGATCGTATTTCAGCGAACAGTTTCCGGATACTCTGATCAACTACAGCCAGGAAATTTGCGGATTTCCGTTTGACAATACACCTCCATGTGCACCCGAATTAACAGTATCTTGCTATTGCCCGGGTGAAGAAGGTGTTGAACCGGAAGGTGATCACATGGTAAATATCCTCACCTGGACCAATCCGAACGAGGAATGCGAAGAAACCGACGACACACAGATTTATAACATTTACTTCAAGCCCACTTTGGAAGACGAGTGGATGCTGGTAGATTCTGTCCCCGGAGCAGACAACACCACTTTGGAATATAATTTTAATGGTTCTGTATCGGGTTGCTATGCGGTAACTGCACTGGATTATGATGCGGTAAACGACCGGCGAAATGAAAGTTTGTTGAGTGAACCCGTTTGTTGCGACAATTGTCCGGACTACAGATTACCGGACGTCTTTACTCCCAACAACGACGGCGCTAACGACTTCTTTGTGCCCTTTCCGTATCGGTTTGTAGAAAGCATCGACCTAGTGATATACAACCGTTGGGGACAGCCGGTGTTTGAAACCACCGATCCCGACATTATGTGGGATGGCTTTCACAAGGATTCCGGTGAACGGGTGTCAGACGGCGTTTACTACTACGTCTGTCTCGTAAATACCATTCGGCTTGAGGGCACGGTAACATTCGAACTCAAAGGATCTGTTCACGTTCTGGACAGCAAAGACGTCAACTACAAATAACTGTGTTTACCGGAATCATAGAAGCCATGGGCGAGGTGCTCGAATTGCGCCCCGAAAAAACCAATCTCCACCTTAAAATTGCGGTGCCGTTCAGTCACGAGCTGCGTGTTGATCAAAGCATAGCACACAATGGCTGCTGCCTTACCGTAACCGAAACCGGCGACGGTTTTTATTGGGTCACTGCAGTTGATGAAACCTTGAAACGCTCCAACATCGGGCAATTGAAACCGGGTTCAAAAGTCAACCTGGAGCGCTGCCTGAAAGTGAGTGATCGCTTTGAGGGACACATCGTGCAAGGTCATGTGGATGGACTCGGCATTTGCAGTGGCATCGACGACCAGAACGGAAGCTGGAAATTTCATTTTGTATACGAAAGTTCAGATCCGGGAAATATCACCGTACCCAAAGGATCGATTACGGTTAATGGCACCAGTCTTACGGTAGTAGATTCGGGTGAAGAGAATTTTTCAGTAGTAGTGATTCCCTATACGATGGAACATACGCTGTTTGGAACGATGCAGATCGGTGATGCCGTAAATCTTGAGTTCGACATAGTCGGGAAATACATTGCCCGGATCCGTCAGCACCAATAATCAAAAAACCGCGGAAGCTATTGTTTTCACGGTATCTGATTTTCCCATGGTATAGTAATGAATTACAGGAGCACCCCGCTGCATCAATTCTTTTGATTGCATAATCGCCCACTCAATTCCAACCCGGGTAACATCTTCATTGGTTTTGCATTTCACCAGTTCATCTGCCAGATCATCCGGAAAATCGATGTGGAACGTCTTCGGAAGAAACTGAATGTGCTTGAGCGTGGTAATAGGCTTCAATCCCGGAATCACCGGAACATTGATTCCTGCGGCGCGGCAGTTGTCTACAAACTCAAAGTATTTGTTGTTGTCGAAAAACATTTGAGTGGTGATGTATTCTGCGCCGGCATCCACCTTGGCCTTTAAATACTGCAGGTCGGTTTTTTTGTTGAGCGCCTCAAAATGCTTCTCGGGATATCCGGCTGTGCCGATACAAAACCCGGTTTGGTGACTGCTCTTTATCTCCTGGTGCAAATACAAACCCTCATTGAGATCGGCAATTTGTTTGATCAGATCAATGGCGTAGGCATTTCCTTCGGGTTCAGGAACAAACGAAGGTTCCGATTTGATAGGGTCACCGCGCAAGGCGAGCACGTTGTCAATACCCAGAAAGCAAAGATCGATCAAAGCGCTTTCGGTTTCTTCGCGGCTGAATCCACCACAGATCAAATGCGGAACTGCATCGACTTTGTACTTATTCATAATGGCCGCACAAATACCGACCGTTCCCGGACGTCGGCGCAATGAAATCCGTTTGAGCAATCCGTTGGGCATCTTCTTATAAGCATGCTCCTCGCGGTGATAGGTAACATTGATAAACGGCGGGTTGAATTCCATTAGCGGATCAATGGCCGAAAACAGGGAGCTGATGTCGTTGCCTTTAAGCGGAGGAAGAATTTCAAAAGAAAATACCGTTTTCTTAGCACGTTTGAGATGGTCGGTGATTTTCATAGGCGGGTTGAAGGGATTGGACGCGTACAAAAATAACAAAGCGCTGTATGTGATACAGCGCTTTGTTAAATATATCTGAAGAAAAATCAGTCCCTGAAAATCGTAACTGTTCCCGTATACGCTTCATTGGTTCGACCCAAAACGAGCTCGTAGTAGTATATTCCGTCTGCCAATTCAGCGCCACTATTATAATGGGTCCCATTCCAAAAGGGCGTACCATAATTACTGTTTTCGTATACCACTTTTCCCCATCGGTTCGTGATCGTCAGCCGGCTATTTTGATAAGAGCTGATACCTACTATTTCGAATACATCATTGACACCATCACTGTTAGGTGTAAACACATCAGGAATAGTGATTTCGCAGTCAATTATGTCAAAACTCAAGTTACCTGTAGCGTGAGGGCATGGTGCCATTCCAGGAACAGTAACTTCAATCTGATAACTGTAATATGGTATAAGGCCCTCAAATTCCAGGGAATTAATATGAATTTCACTGCTATTAACCTGGCTAAACAAATTAAGCGAATCCTGCCAGTAGAAAACATTTTCATAATCCCCTTCAAGGATGAGCTCCGCTGTTGCGGCCCGCCCGACTGACCGGAGGGTCGATCGTTGCCACGCGGCCGCGATGGCGGTGAAGCCGATGAACTGTCCCGGCCACATCCAGGTGTTCAATCAAGGGGTCAAGAGCTACCGCGATTTGCCGCTCCGGCTGGCCGAGTTCGGCTCCTGTCACCGCAATGAACCTTCCGGTTCGCTGCATGGTATTATGCGAGTGCGCGGTTTTACCCAAGATGATGCGCATATTTTTTGTACCGAAGAGCAAATTCAGGAAGAAGTGTCTGACTTTATCGACTTCCTGCACCGTATTTATGCCGACTTCGGTTTCGACGAGATCATTTATCGACTTTCCACCCGCCCTGAAGAGCGTGTGGGCTCTGATGAAATCTGGGATAAATCCGAGAAAGCGCTCGCCGATGCCCTCGACGAGCGCGCGGGTGACGTCCGCGTCGAGCACCGCGGTGCGGTCAGGCCATGCGGTCGCCGCGTCGGTGAGGATCGAATCCAGCCGGCGGTCGGTCCAGTAGCCCAGTTTGCGGTATTCGTCGGCCCGGTCGGCGGGAAACGGCACGAGCATGACGAGGTTCTCATGCCCGGCCGGCGCGGTGGTGGGGTGGCAGCGTGCACTCCGCCTGGAGCCGCGGGCTGCGGACCTCCGTCCCCGGCTGGCGTCCGTTCCGGGCGCCGCCGCATCCGCGTACGCGAGCATTCCCCCCGTGCCGCCAGCACCGCTACAGTGGCTGGCGATCACGGCCTGGGTGGTGGCGTCCGGCGCTGCAGCCATGGGGCTCATGCGGCGCAATCGCTCCCTCCGGCCCCTGGCTGCCGGAGCGGCGGTCGTGGCGCTGCTCTCGGCGACCGGCTCGACCGGTATGGGGCGCACCGTGGGCCCAGTCGTGGCCGAGCGATTCGGCCGCAGCCTGCTCGAGCTCGGCGGCAACAACGCCGCGGTCGTCACCCCCAGCGCCGACCTGGACCTGGCCACGCGCGGCATCGTCTTCGCCGCGGCCGGCACCGCCG
>CALDPJ010000091.1 GCA_937911795.1 uncultured Flavobacteriales bacterium
TTCCATCACTCCGGCGCGCGGCAAAACCCTGTCCACTTCCGAACTGAAGGATTCTGAAATCTGCACTTTTCCCGGAGTTGAGCATTGCGTGTATACCATTGAAGAAAATGTGCTGATTGATTATGCCGGCAAACAACGCATTGCCAGAATCAAAGGGGTGGGTGAGGGTTTCAGAGCCATGACCGGGATGGATTCGGTGATTGTGGATGGCAGTTTTGTGCTGAAAGACGGCGATATAAATTTTGCAATCGTGGGATACGGACTGAAGTACGAGCTGGGCATGAGTATTTACCAGAATTCGATGCGTCCGCTGAAGATTTACGCTCCGGTGCGCGGAAAGAAAATCAGCCAGAACCAGGAAAATGCCTTCAACCGAAAAGATATGATGATTGGCGGGATTTTCAGCATCAGCCCCGATTTCGACAGTCAGTATTTTCTGACAGCTCTGGATTTTGCGGGCGAATTATTCGGCTATGAAAATGAAATCTCGGCCGTGGAAATTGGTTTGGGTTCAGGTATTAAAGCCGATGATGTTCAAAAACAATTGAGCGAAAAACTCGGTCCTGATTATATCGTTAAAACGCGTCTGCAGAAAAACGACATCATTTTCAAAACCAACCAGAGCGAGAAGTGGATTACGTTCTTTATCCTGACGTTCATCCTGATCATTGCTTCGTTCAACATCATTGCATCGCTGACCATGCTGATCATCGATAAAAAGAAGGATGTTTTTACGCTGAGTACAATGGGCGCTTCCCGCCAGACTGTCCGTACCATCTTTTTTCTGGAAGGCCTGTTGATCAATTTCATCGGCGCCGGCCTGGGCTTATTGCTCGGCTATTTGTTCTGCCTGGCGCAGGTTCAGTTCGGATTGATTCCGCTCGAAGGAGGCATTGTCGATCATTACCCGATTGCAATGCAGGCAGGAGATTTCTTCGCGGTTTTCGGAATCGTGATTTTCACCGGGCTCATTACGAGCGCCGTGCCGATTTATTATTTCACCCGGAATTTACAGACGGGATAAAACCCTGGCCTCATAGGTTTTATAACGGAATATTCCCGTGTTTTTTGCGCGGTAATTTTTCGACCTTATTCTTCAGCATGTCGAAAGCACGGATCAGTTTTTCGCGGGTTTTCGATGCCGGAATTACTTCGTCCACATAACCGCGATCTGCTGCGCGGTACGGATTGGCAAACATGGCGGCATATTCGGCTTCCTTTTCTTTCAGCTTTGCTTCGGGATCTGCAGCCGAGTTGATTTCTTTTTTGAAGATGATCTCGGCCGCGCCTTTGGCACCCATCACCGCAATCTCGGCCGTTGGCCAGGCAAAATTCATATCGGCTCCGATGTGTTTGGAGTTCATTACATCGTACGCTCCGCCGTATGCTTTGCGGGTGATAACGGTAACCCTTGGTACGGTAGCTTCACAGAAGGCATAGAGCAATTTTGCGCCGTTGGTGATGATCGCATTCCACTCCTGGTCGGTGCCGGGAAGGAAACCCGGAACATCTTCAAAAACCAGCAGCGGAATGTTGAAAGCATCGCAGAAGCGAACAAACCGCGCGGCTTTGTTCGATGCGTTGATGTCGAGTACACCGGCCATAAAACCGGGTTGATTGGCGACAATTCCAATACTTCGTCCGGCCAGTCGTGCAAATCCTACGACGATGTTTTCAGCAAAGTCTTTGTGAATTTCGAGGAAGCTGTTTTCGTCGGCCACTTCTTCAATCACCTCGCGGATGTCGTACGGCTGGTTGGCATTTTGGGGAATGATATCGTCGAGTTTGGGTCGTGATTCATTCCCACCTTCGTAGTGCAGTGCCGGAGGAAGTTCTTCGCAATTGGCCGGCATATAACTCAGTAATTTTCTGATATTCCGGATGCACTCGGCTTCGTTGGCACACGCAAAATGGGTCACTCCCGATTTGGTTGAATGGGCAGAAGCGCCGCCCAGTTCTTCGGCTGTTACTTCCTCGTGGGTTACGGTTTTTACAACGTTTGGTCCGGTGACGAACATGTAGGAGGTTTTCTCGACCATCATTATAAAGTCGGTGAGAGCAGGCGAGTATACCGCACCGCCGGCACAAGGCCCCATGATTGCGGATATTTGAGGAATAACGCCCGATGCGAGCGTATTGCGGTAAAAAATGTCGGCATATCCACCGAGCGACACCACACCTTCCTGAATACGCGCGCCACCACTGTCGTTGAGCCCGATGACCGGAGCGCCGTTTTTCATTGCGAGATCCATCACGCGACAGATTTTTTCGGCGTGTGCTTCGGCCAGCGAACCGCCCAGCACGGTAAAATCCTGAGAGAAGACATACACCAGTCGACCATCAATATTTCCGTAGCCGGTTACCACGCCATCGCCGTAAAAATGCTGCTGATCGAGCCCGAAATTTACCGAGCGGTGGGTAACCAGCATTCCGAGTTCTTCGAAGCTGTCTTCATCGAGCAGCAACTGAATGCGCTCTCTTGCGGTCAGTTTTCCTTTGGAATGTTGTGATTCAATTCTTTTCTCACCTCCGCCCAGGTGTGCCAGGCGGATTTTCTCGTCAAGTTCTTTTATTTTCTGATTCATGGGCTCGTGTTGAGGGGCGTAAAAATAGGAATAATCACAGGGGCATTAAAACGCAGACACGAGGGTCTGGAACGCAAAAAGCCGGCACGAGGCCGGCTTTGATTTTTTTTTGAGAATTATGTCAGAATGCAAATCCGAGACCCGCGCTGATCGGGTAGAGTTCGGGTCCTTCTTTGCGTTCGAAAAGAGGCGTGAGGCCATAGCTAGCATACACCAGGAACGGACCGAATCCAACGCGCACCATTGCCTCTGCGGTGAAAAGGTTCAGGTTTGGAATACCTTCAACCCGGTGTACATAATCTACGTTTTGTTCATTGAAATTCTGCACGTAGGACGAAAACAGTCGAAATCCTCCAACTACTCCGGCAGCTACGTGGAACGTCCTGGTTGGGCGGGTGCTGGTATTGAATTCGAGCATCAGTGGAACGCGCAGATAAGTGGCCGCAATGGTGTTTTTGGTCAGATTTCGGGTGGTGTCTTCCATCATGGTTACTTCATCACCAAAAGTCAGGTGGGTATTCTGACGGAGCCGGTAATTGTTGAACTGAATTCCGAGTCCGGTGTAAATTCCTACGTAGTCGCCAATGATTCGGAATTTAAGTTCGGGAAAATTCAGTGCGAGTGCAAAGGATTTTGCGTAATCTACTTCCATCATGCCTATCCCTTCCGGTAAATCGAGCGATTCGTTGTTTCCGACGTATCCATTCATTCCAAAGGTGATTCCTGCCCAATGCGTGAGCATGTGTTTGCGGTGCCAGTTGGAGGTTTTATTGTTTTCATCGTTTTGAGCTTCACTACGTGGAACCCACTCGTCCTCAATTTTTTTCTCGAAGAGTACTTCGTCTTTTCCGGGGCGCTCAACAATTTTAAGCTGATGGTTTCCGAGGCGCACAATGGTCGTGTCGCCATCTTTGGGAGCATTGCTGATTTCCAGGCTGTCTGCTGGTGCGGTAGCGGTAGTGTCTTGCTGGGCGTGGGCGCCGAATGCTATCAATACTGCCAAAATCCCGATTGCTTGTTTCATTTTATCGATTTTTGATGTGTTTGTTAATGTGACGCGGAGCATTCTTCAGAAGTTACAGCCGGTATAAAATTTTGTTTTTGCAGCGGCAGACTTTAATTCCCGGGAGAACAGAAAATACATTGGTTAAGTTTGCTCCCACAATGAGATACAGCACTTATTTCCGGGATTTGCTCCGGTACACTTCGAATGCTCCCAATTTAAACGTAGCGCTGTAAACCTCTTCATCGACCGTTTCATGCTGCTCTATCAACAAGTTCTCTCCGGAAATGTTCTTCACCTTATCCACCAGTGTTTGACCGGCATGGGTGACCAGAATACCGAGCAGGCTTTTTGAGGACGATTCCTGAGCCAGATCCGTTTCTTCTTCCGGGTATTCCGGAACGATGGGTTGGGGGATGGTGCCCGAAACAGTGGCCAGTTTTGGAGATTGAATTTCTACCGCCAGAAGGCCAGCGGATTTTACGGGAATTAATCCTACCGGATCCTTGGATTGTATTGGTCCGGCTACAGACTCAGCAAGATCATGATTGATTTGACCATGCTCTGGTTGAACGGTTGGCTTTTCCTGGTGATCGCGTACCGGTGTGGAAGAAACGATCATCGGTTCTGAGATGATGATAGTTGGTTCAGCAACCGAAACCTTTAATTCCGGTAATTGCAACGGAGCTTTCTGAACAGGTTCAGCTACGGGATTTTCGTTCAGATTTCCGGCAGGTTCGGTGTTGTTGAACAACCAGATCATAAATACAGCTCCCGAGAGCAACGCCGCAACAGAACTGTACCGGGCCAGCATCGGAATCACCGGTGCGAATTTTTTCAACCGGGATTTCTGCGGGAATCGGATGCTCAGATCAGGGTGAAGCCTGGTTTTCTGATACAGCCTGTATTCCTTTTCGAGGGCAGCGTCCTGAGTAATTTTTTCTTCGAGTGATTTCGTATCCGACGCAGAAAGTGTTCCTTCCAGAAGCTCAATTAAATCATCGTCGGCTTTCAGAATTTCGGAAACATCAAACGCTGGATGTTCGGGAGTTAACAATACTTCGACATCAGCTACTGTTCCGTATTCCTCAAACTCCTGTTTCCACTCCGGATTGTGATTCAGGAAGTGTTGCAGTTCGATTTGCTGCTCTGCGCTGAGATTTCCTTCGTAGAAATCCAGAAAAAAAGCCTCGCAGTTATGAATGTTAATTGTGCTCATACCACCACCTCCATTTTTCCGATGTATGCTTTCAATGCTTTTCGTGCTCTGAAAATGTACACCTTCACCTGGCTTTCAGACAAATTGCAGATTTCACCGATTTCGGCATAATTGTATCCTTCGTAATCGCGCAGCAGAACAACATTGCGCTGTATTTCGGGCAGTCGCGCCAATGCGGCATTCAGGACTTCCTTCAGGTCGCCTCCGGAAATTTCACCGCCGGCTTGTTCCGTAGAAATGGTTTCGATATCTGCATTGCGTTTTTCTTTTCTCAGCCAGTCGATCATACAATGATAACCGGTTGAAAAAAGATAGGATTTCGCTTTGGCGCCATCCACTTCATGACGGCGTTCCCACAACCGTGCGAAAGACTCCTGCACCACGTCGCGTGCCAGTTCCCGGTCGCGGACAGATTTCAAAATAAAACGGTAAAGCCCATCAGAGTGCTCTTCTACACAGCGGTTATAGTCTGCAGTTAACATATTGGCCAATAGCGGTTATCTCAGGTAGGACGATCAACCAGAGCGAAAGTTACAGCCTCTGAAGAAATTTTATTCCGGCAGCCGGGAAATAGATCAATCGAGCTTCAGCACGGTAAGAAATGCCTCCTGTGGAACCTCCACATTTCCTACCTGGCGCATTCTTTTCTTTCCTTTTTTCTGTTTTTCCAGAAGTTTTCGCTTACGCGATATGTCGCCGCCATAGCATTTTGCGGTCACGTCCTTACGCATCGCCGCAATTGTCTCACGCGCAATTACTTTTCCGCCAATCGCTGCCTGCACGGGGATTTTGAACAAGTGCCGTGGGATCAGGTCTTTCAGGCGTTCGCACATGTGCCGACCACGCGCTTCAGCGGCATCTCGGTGAACAATCATGCTGAGTGCATCGACCGGGTCGCCGTTGACCATGATATTCATCTTGACCAGATTGCCGGAGCGCAGTCCCACCTGATGATAGTCAAAGCTGGCATAGCCGCGCGAGATACTTTTCAGCCGGTCATAGAAATCGAACACTACTTCGTTAAGAGGTAGCTCATAAACGACCTGTGCCCGATCCCCGACATAGGTCAGGTTTTTCTGGACCCCGCGCCGATCCTGACAGAGTTTCAGGATTCCGCCCAGATATTCATCAGGGCAATAGATGGTTGCTTCTATCCACGGTTCTTCAATGTCGGCAATCTTCACGATGTCCGGCATATCGGCGGGATTATGGAGGAATTGTTCGGATCCGTCGTTCATTACCATCCGATAAACCACCGAAGGTGCGGTTGTAATCAGATCCAGATCATATTCGCGGGTCAGCCGTTCCTGGATGATTTCCATGTGGAGGAGGCCGAGGAACCCGCAGCGGAATCCGAACCCGAGGGCCTGCGAC
>CALDPJ010000092.1 GCA_937911795.1 uncultured Flavobacteriales bacterium
ACCATTATCCCAAACTGACCATATTGATTATATCAGCTATACTATTCGGACTACCACACTATTTTGGTTTTCCAAACGGTTTTATAGGCATTTTAATGTCGGGAGTATTAGGCTATATTTTATGTAAGGCGACAATAGAGACCAAAGGACTTTCAATTGCGTGGACAATACATTTTGTACAGGACATTATCATTTTTACAGCTTTGATGATGATGAATGTTAAACAAAACACGTTCTGACGCGACAGACGGAAAGGGCAGCCACTAACAGCGGTTTTGCGTCAGGCGGGGTGATGTGCTTCGTATGAAAGTTTTTGGTAAATTTGACGTGTCGGCTTCGTAAGGAAATTTCGTGGTAAAAGCCCGCCCGAACGCAAAGCCGCAAACCGTCAGACTGTCTCACAACCACACTTATCCACACCTCCATTTTTAATAAGTTGATTATTAGAAACGGTTATTCTAATGATAAAATGCTGATCTTTCTTGTATGAAATATGTACAAGGAAACGATCGCTACCAGTCGAAGATCAGCACCCACTGCCTGGACGAGACTGTAGAAGCAGATAACCCAGTGCGGGTGATCGATACGTTTGTGGATAGCCTGCCGCTGGAGGAGTTTGGCTTTCGGCTGGACTATAGTGAAGAAGGCCGTCCGGCTTATCATCCCTCAGATCTGCTAAAGCTCTATATCTACGGTTACCAAAACCGAATCCGTTCCTCGCGGGGATTGGAAGCAGAGTGCAGGCGCAACATCGAACTGTTCTGGCTTTTGAAAGAACTCCGGCCCGATCACAATACCATCAATCGTTTTCGCAAGGACAATGGCGAGGCGATCCGTCAGGTGTTCCGGGCCACAGTAAAAACCGCTCAAAACCTGAACCTGATTGGCGGCGCATTGCTGGCAGGTGACAGCACCAAGTTACGGGCTCAGAACAGCAAAAAGAACAATTACAACAGCAAAAAAATCAAGCGGCACATCGAGTACATCGACCGCAAGTTGGATGAGTACAACCAGCACCTGGCAGACTCCGACGGTGACGAAAACAACGAGCCAGGCAAGCCAAACCGCGATCAAACCATCAAGGAGATTAAAAAGCACACTGAACAG
The DNA here is from genome assembly GCA_937911795.1 of uncultured Flavobacteriales bacterium. Classification (GTDB taxonomy): domain Bacteria; phylum Bacteroidota; class Bacteroidia; order Flavobacteriales_D; family SKUL01; genus SKUL01. The sequence continues at coordinate 1,108 of CALDPJ010000092.1, forward strand.
CGCAAGCGCTATGAGCATCTGCAAAAGCAACTTGATGAAAGCGGCGAGGATCAAATCTCTACTTCGGATCCGGACAGCCGCCAGATGATTATCCGCGGCCAGATCACCGAAGTAGCCTACAATGTTCAAAGCACCGTAGACGCGCAAAACAACATCCCGATCAATTTTAAAGTCACCAATAACAACGACAGCAAGGCCATGGGGCCGATTCTGGAAAGAGCTACAGAGATCCTTGGACACAATGAATTCACCGCCTTGTTTGACAAAGGTTACCACACCACCAGTGAGTTTGTAAAAGCCGATGAGTTGCAGGTAGATGTTATGGTGGCCATTCCCGCCATCAGCGCCCACGCCCCACACCCCGATTTTGACCTGGATCATTTCAGATACCATCCTCAAAAAGACCAATATACCTGTCCGGCTCGAAAAGTATTGCGCAGCAACGGAACATGGTACCACAATCAAACCAAAACCGGACGATTCAAGCAATACAAAACAAAAGCCTGCAAAACCTGTATATTCAGTACAGCCTGCTCCAAAAGCCGTAACGGGCGCATCCTTCAACGCAACGAATATGCCCACCTCGCTGAACAAAACAAAGCGCGCATACTCGAAAACCCTGCGCTGTATAAGCGGCGACAAGCCATAGTAGAACATCCTTTTGGCACCATGAAACGCCAATGGGGATTTGACCACATCATGACCAAAAAGCACCTCGAACATGCTGCTTCCGATGTGGGGCTAATCTTTGTGGCCTACAACCTTAAAAGACTCATGGCCCTATCCTCGCCAAAAGAGCTGCAAGCGGCATTCCGGGCGTCTCTGGGTTTTATTTTCAGGCTCATGTGGTCCGAAACGTCCCGATACCCGTCATTACCGTCAATTTCAAACAGATCCAACACTTTACTGGAATTTTGTGCATTTTTGCCTGGACGGTATCCAATGTCAACCAAACATTCAAATGGTTGGGTGTTGTGAGACAAGCTGCCGTTACCGCCAAGCAAAGAAAACGACAGTGCGGTGATTAAAAGTCATAATCTGAGCATATTTTGCGGAGAAAGCTTTGCTTGCGGAGAATAACGGGTATATTTGTCGCATAAATTGCGGAGAATGAAAATTTATATACACGAAAAAGAAAACTGGACAGACTTCACTTGGGATAATAAGAAAGTGATGATAAAACTTGGTGAAGCTAGAAATCAACAGGGCAGACTTCTTGGTAAAATGGAATCACTAGGCTTTGATTTGCAGAATGAAGCGGTTTTGAATACGCTTACCTTAGATGTTATAAAATCATCCGAGATTGAAGGTGAGTTTTTGGAAATAGAACAAGTACGTTCTTCAATTGCCCGTCGACTAGGAATTGAAATTGCTGGAGCAGTGGAATCGGAACGCCATGTTGACGGAATAGTTGAAATGATGCTTGATGCTACACAGAGGTATGACTTGCCTTTGACTAAAGACAGATTGTTTGGTTGGCATGCAGCGTTGTTCCCATCAGGTTGGAGTAATCTATATAAAATCACAGTTGCTGACTGGAGAAAAGATACGACTGGTCCAATGCAAGTTGTGTCAGGGTCAATGGGAAAAGAAAAAGTTCACTATCAAGCTCCAAGCTCAGACAGGATAGAACCAGAAATGAAAAGATTCTTAGACTGGTTTGAAAACGAGAAAGAAACAGATTTGGTTCTAAAGGCAGCTATTGCTCATTTATGGTTCGTGACAATTCATCCATTTGACGATGGAAACGGACGAATTACAAGAGCAATTACAGATATGACATTAGCTCGTTCTGACAAAAGTATCAGGCGGTTCTACAGTATGTCAGCGCAAATTAGAGTCGAAAGGAAACAGTATTATGAAAAACTTGAAAAAACACAAAAAGGAAATTCAGATATAACAGAATGGATTTTGTGGTTTTTGCAATGTTTAATAAATGCTATTGACTCCACAAATGGGACTTTATCGAAAATACTTCATAAAGCAGAATTTTGGAAAATACATTCCACCACAATTCTTAATGACAGGCAACAAAAAATAATAAACAGACTCCTTGATGGATTTGACGGAAAGTTAACAACCTCGAAATGGGGAAAAATTAATAAGTGCTCACAAGATACTGCTCTTCGAGATATTCAGGATTTGATAAAGAAGGATATCTTACAAAAAGAAGCTAGTGGTGGACGAAGTACAAATTATGAACTAAAAGAAATACCAGTCGGTAACAATTAAGCATCAGTGAAGTCAAGTGGGGCGTGGCTTCATTGTGGTTAATGTTGCACGCAGCCTTCCATACGGGCATGCCGGTGCACGGTGGTTAGCGGTCTATGGGAATTCAATAACCGATCAGCGCGATGAATGGTGAGAATGCCGGGAATGGTGTCTTGTGTTTTCAAACAGATTCAACGCCTTACCAGAATTTTGTGCATTTTTGTTTGGACCCCTCCTCGGCGTTGCTTATAGCTACGCCGCTCTATTTAACTCTTGATTCAGAAAACAGGCTTAAACCTGCTTTCATAGCAGGGCGGGATTAAAACGTCATACCTCAATAAAACCGAATCACCTCCAGCACAAATGGCTCTATGCGATTCAACTGATCCGGACGTTCCTGACCAGCCAGATTATTACTGCCGGAAGGAAGGTAATCGGACAGCGAAGGATCATTTGCATTTCGCGCCAACATACCAACCAGGTTGGTCGATTTAACGAATCGCGGTTCACCGGCTTCATTGGTGGTTACTATGGCTACAATATTTCCGTTCTTCGATATCACCGGACCGCCTTTAAACCGTGCTCCTTCTGTTATTTCAACAGAATAAAATTCAAATGCACCGTTCTCATCCAGTGAAGTAATGGTGCCATTTTCGTTGCGCAATTCACCGGCACGACCCACCGCCATAATTTCGGTATTCGGAAATGCCTGGGTTGTTGCCAGACGATAAGGCAATCGGTTGGTACGCTTCCAGTCGTCGTTCAGCAACTTCAACACAGCTATGTCCAAGGTAGCATCGCTCAGGACTACCTCCACTTTATATTCTATGGTATCGTTTTGCCGAAGCCGTAAGAATCGTGCATCCCGAACAGCTGAAAACTGGGTCAGGAAATAACCATTTTGGCTGATCATAAAAGCCGTTGGATTGGGATCGGTTGCCGCGCTTTCTTCCTCCGCAATTTCTTCGGTTTCAGCTTCAGGAACAGCTTCCATTTCGCCAGAAACACCAGCCTCACCACTTTCACCTGTTGGCCCGTTTTCACCGTTTATCTCTTCGGAGATTTGTTCAGTTTCAGCAGTACCAACATACATTGATCGTGTAATGGCGTACGTTAGAATTACCGCGCCGATGAGTCCAACCGCAACAAGAATCCAAATCAGATAAGGTGATTTTCGGAATTCAGTTTCTTCGGGCGCCACAGACCAGTTTTTGGACTTGTATTGCTCATTCAGCACCACCATCAGATCTTCATAATGCTGTTGCTGCTTAATGTCTCTGATGATCTGCTGATACTTTTCAAACGCCTCCTGTAAACCCTTGTCTTTTGACAAACGCTGTTCGAATGCTGCCATCTCCTCCGGATTCAGCTCGCCTTTGTTGGCTTTCTCGAATAATAGGATGTCTTCGGGTGCTACCATTGATCAGCTGGTTTCAAGTAATTTTTGGAGTGCTTTCACTTTGCCTTTAACCGCACTATCCTCACTCGAAAAGCCCATTCGCTGCGCGATCTCGGCTAGGGACACGTCGTGCGCAATATGTTCGCGGAGAATGGTACGCCCTGGCTCGGCGAGGATTTTCAATTGATTCGAAAGATTTTTAACGCCCACAAACCGGCTTCTGATTTTGGATGCGTCCAGATCGAGGAATTCATGAATATGGCGAATGTTACTTTCGTCCATCAACTTTTCGCGCAGCAAATCCATCCATAAAATCCGGGCAATCGAATAGATGTATAGTGTAAGATCGGCCGATGCATCGATTTGTTTTTCGCGAATCCGCTGGATCAACACAAAAACTGAGTCGTGAAAAATCTCACGTGCCTCATCCATCGAACCCGTGTTGAGCGTGATAAAACGCAATATCAACGGAAAATTATTCTCGTACAGCCGCTGAATTGCCTTGGAATCGTGCTCCATTAAATCGCTGAACTGAATTTTTTCCTTCATACCATCGTTGAATGTAGAAATTCAAATGTAACGATCATTAATTACTGAAATCTACTCATACTTCAGCCTTTTCCACAATCCGGTATTAATAAGGGTTTTTGACAATCAATTTATGCGTTTCAATATACCCGTTCTGTTCATCGGTGATGCGGACAAAATATATTCCTGAGGATAATTCCTTTCCGAAATTTACATCGAGTCTACCCGACGTATCTACCGAAAACTGCTCGTGAATAATTTGTCTGCCACTGACATTGTAGACATTAACATTGATATCCGAACTTCTTTCCGAAACACGAATTCCGAATTGGTCGGTCGCAGGATTGGGGAAAATTTGAAAGTATTGCTTCGTCTGAATTTCCGGAACATTATCGCAGATATCATAGTGAATGGTAATCGTGGCTGCATCATCATTGCAGGGCCCGGATACCTGATAAATGAATTGATAGACACCCGGACCATCGAGATTGGACAAAAACACCACATTTCCAAGCAATCCACCTGAATCATCTGTATCTGCCCAGGTCCCTCCTGGTTCGGCGCCATTAAGATAACCCGGCAGCACTACTGTCCCGGTGAAATCGGTGCAGAAATGAATGGTTGAATCCGGTCCGGCTGAAATCAGTTCGATATCCTC
>CALDPJ010000093.1 GCA_937911795.1 uncultured Flavobacteriales bacterium
CAACCGCTACGGGTTCCGTTCTGCAGAGGTGAAATCGGTGATCATGACCCACCAAATACAGTTGCGGGCCGGATTGCTGAGTTCTCCGGTAAATGCTTTTGTACAAACCTTTCTGAAACGGTTCGACGCGGTGTGGGTGCCGGATGCTGAAAATCAACCCAATTTTTCGGGCCGCCTGAGTCACGGAAAAAAGATTTTTAAGAATTTGCTCTACCCTGGTCCGCTGAGCCGTATGCATGCTGTTTCTCCCCGGACGGAAATTAAATACGACTGGATTGCATTGCTCTCCGGACCCGAACCTCAACGCACCAATTTTGAAAATCTCGTGGTAGACGCCGCAGAAAAGTTGAACCTGAAAATTGCCATTGTCGCCGGACAGCCTGAAGATGGGGAATCACCAGAAATTACCGGATCGATTACGAGGTTTCCACATCTTCGCGACGCGGCATTGATAAAAGTAATTGGCGAAAGCTCGGGTATCGTCTGCCGTTCGGGATATTCGACGTTATGCGATCTGGCAGCAATCCACCGCAAAGCTTTGTTGGTTCCTACACCCGGACAAACAGAACAGATTTACCTGGCAAAACATTTTGCCCATGCTTTCGGCTTTCCTGCTGTGCGGCAGAGAAACAGAAAAGGTTTTCGAGAAGCATTAAAACATTCGGAAGCGTGTAAGGAAAATTTTGAGGTGGAAATGGTGAATCACTGGAAGGGTGTTTTGAATGAAGCTTTAGGTGCAAAATGAAAAATTAAATTCGAAGTAGCAGCGCAGCACTTTCCGGTCGTTGAGCATAGTCGAAAGGCAGGAAAGTGCGCAGCGGTTGTGAACGGAATCGCTAAGCTTTCTCAAGCGTAAAAGACAATATGGTGCCTTTGCCTACTTCGCTGCGGACGGTGATGCTCTGGCCGTGTGCCTCAACAATGTGCTTTGCAATGGCCAGCCCGAGACCGGTTCCGCCCATATTTTTCGAACGGCTTTTATCCACCCGGTAGAACCGTTCGAACAAGCGCGGCAGGTGCTGCGCTTCGATGCCCGGTCCATTATCCGTAACTTCTATGAGTATATTTTCATCGAGATCATCAAAAGAGATTACGCATTCACCGCCTTCCTTTCCGTAATTGATCGCGTTGTGAATCAGGTTCATAAACACCTGGCTGATCCGGAAGCGGTCGGCTTTTACCCGAACCGGCTTGTCGTAAATACGGTTTAAGCGCACTTTTACTTTCCGGTGTTTTGCGCTCATTTCCAGGCCGTCTATCACCTCTTTTGCGAGTTCGACGATATCTGTCCTTTGCAGTTTCAGGTCAATCTGGCCCGACTCAAATTGCGAAATGGTATCGAGATCGTTGGTGATCATGATCATCCTGTCTACGCTCCGCGATGCACGCATCAAGAACTTCTGATTGATTTCAGGATCGTCGAGTGCCCCTTCAATCAGCGTTAAAATATATCCCTGAATATTGAAAAT
>CALDPJ010000094.1 GCA_937911795.1 uncultured Flavobacteriales bacterium
TGCTGATTACGCTAGGCGACAAAAACCCTCACACGTTCCTTGACCAATTCCTTGTAGGCTTTTTTCCGCTCGTCCGTAATAAAAGATCGGTCAATCATCTCATTGGCTTTGGATAGTCATTTCGCTCATTCCACTATTTCACCTGACCATGGCGGCTTGTAGGGTTTCACCGGGCCCAATTCATGTCCAAATAATGCCAATACCTGATTGGCTTTCGTAAAACTCAGATTTTCTTTACCCTGTTCAATCTTCCTGATTACCGTAAGGGCGACGCCTGCTTTGTCCGCAAACTCTTCCTGGGTTAAACCCAATTGTTTTCGTCTGCCCTTTACAAAGTCGGATAAGGCTGTCATATTATATGCATTTGAATATAATTACTCGGTGAAATTCACCTTCGGTGAGACGCGTATTCTTCCTATAAGATGAAAACTCACCCCACCAAATACCTCCGCACCGCATCCCAGTCCGGGAATTTTTCGGTGCCGAAGTGGATGAGTTCGCCGGAGAAGCGGTCGGCGCCATTGGCGGTGCGGTCGTCGATGAGGTAATCACCAATATGCAGATGTTTGTGGTGCGAGAGAATGAGGCGCTTGTAGGCTGGTTTTCCGAGGTGCTTTTTCACCCATTGTAATTTGTGGCCGGGGGCGGTATCGTTTTCCCACGGCGAGGTGGAGAGGATGTAGGTGTCGTAGCGCTCCGCGATTTCGTGGTAGGCTTCAATGGCTCCGGGCATCGGCTCCATCAGCGAAAAGATGTCGGGCACTTCGTCCAGGCGGTCGGTGTATTCGAGTTGCAGTTCTTCGGATAGTTTGGCGATTCCTGTGGAGAAATCCACGAGGACGTTGTCCATGTCGACGTAAACTATTTTTTTCATTTGGATTTTGGTTTTTGAATTTGTTTAAATATAGGGTTTTGGTGACCCACTCCTACGGCGGCGGGGTGGGTAGCTCCGATCGAAATCCATTTTAACGAATTATTTCCGTTTGCGTATTTCACGCTGCGAAGTATCAGATTCTTGTGCGGTGGTGTCACCCGAAATTGTATGTGCCGTATCTTTCTCCATGCGCTGGTACTTCTCTTCGTTCTCCTCCAGATCGACCGAAAGGGCTTTGAGACTGTCGTGGACCTGCGTGTAAATTTTGTTCATCAGGCCGGGATGGCGCAGGTAATAACTGAATGTGCTGTCGAACTCGGTGCGCGTGATGTTGTGCTTATCGAACAGGTGCGCGTAATACCTGTCGCGGATGCGCGTAGAATCGGTGGCCTTCACAAATTTCTGGTTCACCACGGCTTCTACCAAATGCACATCCACCATCACCTCCATGAATTGTCGTTCGGAGAGCGCATTATCGGGTGGCGGTGGCGGAGTATTGTCCTTACACGCCGCCAATATAAACACGAAAGAGAATATGGCGATCACACGCATCATCGCAGGAAATTCAGTCGTTTACCGTTCACCGAAAAGTTCACTTCCTTTCCGTCATACACCTGCCGGCCGTTGACAAATGTGGCGGTAACGCGGTGACTGAAACGCTCTCCTTCAAAAGGCGACCAACCGCACTTATAGAGAATATTTTCCGGTGACACGATTTCGGATTCTTCGGGTTTGACCAATACAAGATCGGCAAAAAAACCGGGGCGGATGAATCCGCGGCGGTCAATTTTAAAACGAATGGCTGGAGCATGGCACGCACGCTGCACAATGGTCTCCAGCGCAAAAACACCTTTTTTGTGCAGCTCAAACAACGCCGGAAGCGCGTGCTGAACGAGTGGCCCGCCGGAGGGCGACTGAAAATACTTCTGTTGCTTTTCGTCCAGCGTGTGCGGAGCATGGTCTGTGGCCAGCAGATCGATGCGTCCGTCGGTTACGGCCTCGCGCACCGCCGCACGATCGGCTTCGGATTTCACCGCAGGATTCCATTTGATGCGCCAGCCGAGCCGGTCGTAATCTGCATCGCTGAACCAAAGGTGATGAATGCAAGCTTCGGCCGTGATTTTCTTTTCTTCGAGCGGAAGATCGCTGCGGAACAATTCCGTTTCGCGCGCCGTCGAAATATGCAGCACGTGCAGATTGGCTCCGTACTTTTCGGCCATTTCCACCGCCATAGAAGACGAACGGTAACAGGCCTCAGCACTGCGGATCTGCGGGTGAATCCACACCGGAGCATCTTCGCCGTACTCTGCCCGGAATTTTTCGGTATTGGCGCGGATCGTAGCCTCGTCTTCGCAATGCGTAGCGATCAGCATCTGGCTGTTGGAGAAAATCTCGCGCAATGTTTCGCGGTTGTCCACGAGCATATTTCCGGTGGAAGAACCCATGAAAATCTTGATTCCGCAAACCGACTTGGGGTCGGTCTTCAGCACTTCATCCAGGTTGTCGTTCGAAGCGCCCATGAAAAAACTGTAATTGGCCACCGATTTTTCGGCTGCCAACGCGTATTTCTGTTCGAGCAGTTCCTGGGTGAGCGTGTTGGGAACCGTATTCGGCATTTCCATGTACGACGTGATTCCCCCGGCCACAGCAGCGCGAGATTCGGAGAAAATATCGGCCTTGTGCGTGAGTCCGGGTTCGCGAAAATGCACCTGATCGTCGATCATGCCGGGCAGCAGGTATTGTCCTTCGGCATCGATGATATTCCCCATAAAGTTCTGTGAAAGATCGTCCGCACTGACCTGCACTATCGTTTCTCCTTCAATCAGAACACTTCCGCGGAAAACTTTCTGTTCGTTGACGATCGTTGCATTTTTGATCAGTGTCTGCATAAGCTTAAACCGAAAATCTCATTTGAAAAACTCCCCAAAAAGCCTCTTTGAAAATGTTGGTACTCATCTTCGACTTCCCGAGCTTTCGGTCTATAAAGGTAATGGGTACTTCGGTGATTTTAAAGCCGTTTTTGATGGTTCGGTATTTCATTTCGATCTGAAAGGCATAGCCTACAAAACGAATGGCATCCAGATCGATGGTCTGCAACACTTTCCGGCGGTAACATTTAAACCCGG
>CALDPJ010000095.1 GCA_937911795.1 uncultured Flavobacteriales bacterium
TAACCATTAACTCATTAACCGCTATCCATTAAAACATTAACCATTAAACAATTCACGATATTCTGCTCCACGTCAATTGCCGCCGGATTCTGTCCTTGATATAATTGCTCAGGTTTGCGTTTTCCGGCAAGGCCAGTTCCGGATCGTTCTCCAATACAGCAATCGCTTTTTCCCGCGCAAGCTGAAGTATATCCTGATCTTCGATTAAATCGGCCATATTCAACTCAATGGTTCCGCTTTGTTTGGTTCCCATAATATCACCGGGACCGCGCAGCCGCATATCCACTTCGGCAATTTCAAACCCATCATTGGTGCGCGTCATTGTATGCAATCGTTCGCGGGCATCATCCGATAATTTATCTCCGCTCATCAGAATGCAGAAACTCTGGTCGGCACCGCGCCCTACCCTGCCCCGTAACTGGTGCAATTGAGACAAACCAAAACGTTCGGCGCTTTCAATTACCATTACAGAAGCGTTGGGAACATTCACCCCGACTTCTATCACCGTGGTGGCCACCATAATATTGGTTTCTCCACGAGCAAACCGCTGCATTTCGTATTCCTTTTCCTTTGGTTTCATCTTGCCGTGAACAATACTCACCTGATATTTTGGCATCGGAAAACGGCGCACAATACTTTCGTATCCGTCCATCAGATCTTTATAATCCATCGCATCCGATTCTTCGATCAGCGGATAGACAATATACACCTGGCGACCTTTCGCAATTTCTTCTTCCAGAAACCCAAAAACACGGATCCGCGCGCTGTCGAAGCGATGCGTGGTGGTAATTGGTTTTCTTCCCGGAGGCAACTCATCAATCACCGAAACATCCAGATCGCCATAAACCGTCATTGCCAGTGTTCGTGGAATGGGTGTGGCGGTCATCACCAGAATGTGCGGCGGTTGTGTATTTTTCTTCCAAAGCCGGGCTCTTTGAGCCACTCCGAAGCGATGTTGTTCATCGATAATTACCAGCCCCAGGTTTTTGAACTGAACCGGATCTTCGAGCAGCGCATGTGTGCCAATGAGCACGTGCAGCCGTTGATCGGCCAGCATTTCAAAAATCTCTCTCCGCTCTTTTTGTTTGGTACTTCCGGTCAGCAGGCGCGTCTCCAGCCCGAGTGGTTTCAGCAATTCACTAATTCCGTTGTAGTGCTGTTGAGCGAGAATTTCGGTAGGCGCCATCAGTGCCGCCTGAAAACCATTATCAACCGCCATCAGCATGGAAAGCACGGCGACAATGGTTTTTCCGCTTCCGACATCACCCTGCAAAAGGCGGTTCATGTGGTGTCCCGAACCGAGATCTCGGCGGATTTCGCGCAGTACTTTTTTCTGTGCTCCGGTGAGATCAAAAGGAAGGTGTTCGTTATAGAACTGGTTAAAATGCTGCCCAACTTTTTCGAAAACAAAACCTTTCAATTTGCGCTGGTTGATCAGTTTCTGGCGGATCAGGCTGAGCTGAATCATAAACAGCTCTTCGAATTTCAGCCGGTAACGGGCTTGCTTCAGCAAAGAATGATTGCGCGGTGCGTGCACCTGTTGCACGGCCGAAGCCCGTGGCATCAACGGCATTGTATCTACTAAAGCCTGGGGTAGATTCTCTGGGAAATGCATCGGCACTTCCGATAAAATACCTTTGATGAGCCGTTCGATTCCTTTTGAGGTGAGCCCTTTTGCGCTGAGTTTTTCGGTAGTGGAATAAACCGGTTGCAAACCACCTCTGGATTC
>CALDPJ010000096.1 GCA_937911795.1 uncultured Flavobacteriales bacterium
ATTGTTTGTTCGCAATTCGCAGCTCGCTATGGATTTTTAACTGAACAGGTATTTCAGGATTCATTAAACTATTCACAAAGCTTTTTAAAATCTTCATAGAACTTTGCAGTACATGGCTCGGCTCCCTGGCGCATCAACAGGTACATTTCCATTTCACGATTTCCTGAAAGTGTCTTTTTTCCTTTTTCCAATACGGGTTTTAAATCACTGAGGGATAATTCGCCCTTTGCTAGTTTCTGAATGGTTTCCGGATCGGTGAGTGAATATCCGGATTCAGCATCTACTTTTAACTGGATGACCTTTGCCTCATTTTCTTCGAACAAAAACACAAACATTTCATCCGCAGAAATAAGCTTCAGTGCAGATATGTTTTCGAGCGCCCGATGAATCACCATATCACTGAACTGATCCAGCAATTCTTCTCCTTTATCCGGTTTCTCTGTTTTCATCGTTTCCCAATCCCCGGCACGAATCGACTGAGCGGCCAGAAAAGTCACAAATTCCTCCCGCATTTCTTCCAAATCACTCCCGGACAACCGATGATATCTCATTCGCTTCGATTTTAATTTGCAACGCAAACTTCGGCATTTACTCTGTGGCAATGAAAAATATCCACACCGACCATTCGCGGTTTAAATTCTATTTTTGCGGCAATATAATTACGCTGAAAAATGAAAATTATCTCCTTTAATGTCAATGGAATTCGCGCAGCTGCAAAAAAAGGTTTGTGTGATAGTCTGCGCGCTCTGAACGCCGATATTGTTTGCTTTCAGGAAACAAAAGCCACGGTAAATCAGGTAAAGGAAGTGCTTGAGGAGATGACCGATTATGAAGTATATGCCAATGAATCGGTGCGACCCGGCTATTCCGGAACGGCGGTGATGACCAAAATTAAACCCATCAATGTAACGTATGGTATTGGTATGGAGAGTCACGATCAGGAAGGCCGTGTAATTACCGTTGAGTATGCTGATTTTTACCTGGTCAATATTTATGTACCCAACTCTGGCAACGGATTGGTGCGGCTCGACTACCGGCAACAGTGGGATGAATCGGTTCTGAATTTTCTGAAAACCCTCGAAAAGATAAAACCGGTTATTTTCTGTGGAGACCTGAACGTGGCGCATCAACCCATTGACATTAAAAATGACAAAGCGAACTACAATAAAACTGCAGGGTATACGCAAACAGAAATCGACGGAATGGACAATTACCTGAACAGCGGTTTGGTCGATTCGTTCCGTAAGTTACATCCCGACACAGAAAAATTTTCATGGTGGAGTTTTCGGATGAATGCACGTGCGCGGAACATCGGCTGGAGGATTGACTACGTTTTATTAAGTGAACAACTCGTTCCTAAACTTAAAGAAGCCTTCATCCTCAATGACATTCATGGCTCGGATCATTGCCCTGTGGGAATTGAGCTGAAACAATAATATTCTGCCATCAAACAACCTCCCTATTCCTTACATTTACAAAATGGATACTCAAAGCAACGGCGCTGCCATCGGATCACAAATACTTCCCGGTAAAGGATTACCCCAACTGTTTTTCGGAACCTCACGGGAGGATGTTCAGGCGCTGCTCGGACAGCCGGATGACATTGACCGCTATTCTGACGAAGAAGATTTCTCTTCAGAAACCTGGCACTACGATGATCTGGAATTATCGCTGGTTGTGGAAGAAGTGGAAGACTGGCGGGTAACGACGCTTACTGTGAGCTCAGATGAATTCACCTTAAAAGGCGCTCGTTTAATAGGAATGAGTCGCGAGATGCTTGAAAAAAAAATCGCCGAACTTGAACTCGGTGAAAGCCAGTATGAAGATTGGTCTGACGATGAGCAGGATAATTTCGAACTGGTCAGTATTCCAGACCAGAATCTCAATTTCTGGCTCCTCGATGGCATCGTTTCCGAGATACAATGGGGCGTAGCCTATAACGAACAGGATGAGGCAGATTGGCCATAAAACCCGGCCGTAGAGATGTATAAAATTGCCGGATTTTTACCGGCAAATCCTTTTTAATCAGTCACTCTTACCATACATTGGCCTGAACATCAAAAACCGTTCGGCCATGAAAACTTCGATCTTCTTCTTTTCCGCAGTGCTGATTTCGATCATCACTGTCCCCACATTCGCACAAGTCGATTGTCCCTTTCCAACAGCTGTTGAGGAGTTGGACGTCAATAATGTCAAAGCCCGATACAACAATAACGGCTCAGACTGGCACAATCAACAAAGGGCAGCTGGGGGGTACGAGATTCCTAAAGGCGACAGTGCCCATTCAATTTTTGCGGGAGCTATGTGGATGGGAGGTAAAGACGAAAATGGTAATGAAAAACTATCCGTCCGACAATACATGCAAGTTGACTCCGACTGGACATTTCGTCCGGGCCCGATGAATCATGATGGTGTCGGTAATTTCATAACAGCGGAATGCGCCCAATTTGATCACATCTACAAAATAAACCGCAGTGAAGTTGTTTTACACCGCCTGTATTTTGAAATGATGGAAGAAAATGGTGGAGTTCCTCCTACTGAATCTCCGTTTGAATTGGGATACTCTATTCCCGATGACATACTCAATTGGCCCGCACAAGCCGAAGTAATACCCGGTGTATTTCAGGAACTGGCTCCATTTTTTGACAATGACTGTTGTGGCGGAACACCTGGAATTTATGAACCAGAGTTGGGAGACTATCCTGCTTTTCGATTTCCGGATAATGAAGATGAATTTGATTGTGAAAAGCATTTGCTGGGTGATCAGGTTTTGTGGTGGGTGGTGAATGATGCCTACGGCGAAACGGAAGATTCTTATGGTACACTTTCGCCGTTTGGAATGGAATTACATAATCTGGCTTACGCATACATTACCAATAATCATTTGAATAACACTACTTTTTTAAGACAAACCATTATCAACCGTTCAGGTCAGGATTATTTCGATGTTTACTTCGGTCGATGGACAGATACTGACATCGGAAATCCATGGGACGATTACTTCGGAACAGATGTAGAACGAGGAATGGCCTATTTCTACAACGGAGATCTTTATGATGAGGATTCAGATGGAGTGTACGGCTACGGTAGTTATCCACCGGCTATAGGATTCGATTGGGTCGGAGGTCCATTAGCAGATGAAAATGATGGATTGGATAATAACTACAACGGGATGACTGATGAACCCGGTGAAAAACTGCGGATGGATTACGCTATATCTTTCAGCAGTTCGTCGACAACGTCACCTTATTATAACTTGCTTTCAGGAAACAATGCAGATGGATCACCACTAATTTATGGCTGGG
>CALDPJ010000097.1 GCA_937911795.1 uncultured Flavobacteriales bacterium
GTTCATATTTGGTTTTTTAGGTCTTTGCCCAATAAAATTGGGTATCTTTTGGGTTCCAGTTCCAAAAAATTGGAAAGCATCGTTTATTACGAACGTTATGTAATTGTACAGGCTGGTGAAGGCGAAGAGCTTATTCGCCAGAAGCTGAACATGAAAGATAGCGAGGATACCTACATGGCTTTACTTTCCGAAGATGAGTTCTTGGACATCCAAGACGCACTTCCCAAGGAAAACCAGTATCTGCCCGATGATGACCCTAATAAGTTCATCGCTAAAATGGGCGCCGAAGCCGTTCAGGACTTGCTGAGCCGGTTGAACCTGGATCAACAATCTTATGACCTTCGGAACGCTGCTGCTAACGAAACTTCCCAACAAAGGAAGCAAGAAGCCTTAAAGCGCCTGGGTGTAGTGGAAGCTTTCCGCGATGCGAATACCCGTGTGGAAAACTAACCGGAATGGATGGTAATGCAATACATTCCTGTAATCCCGCCCGAGTTGCGCCCCTTGGTTCCATTGGATGGTGGCCGTTTCGCTTCCTCCGATCTAAATGACCTTTATCGTCGTGTGATTATTCGTAACAACCGACTCAAGAGACTGATCGAAATCAAAGCTCCGGAAGTAATTCTCCGAAACGAGAAACGAATGTTGCAGGAATCTGTAGATTCATTGTTTGACAACTCGCGAAAATCGAGTGCGGTTAAAACCGAATCAAACCGTCCATTGAAATCACTTTCCGACAGCCTGAAAGGTAAACAAGGTCGTTTCCGTCAGAACCTGCTCGGAAAACGTGTCGATTATTCCGGTCGTTCGGTAATTGTTGTCGGACCAGACCTGAAACTCCACGAATGTGGAATTCCAAAGGATATGGCGGCAGAGCTTTACAAACCATTCATCATCCGTAAGATGATTGAACGGGGTATAGTGAAAACCGTCAAATCTGCTAAGAAAATTGTAGACCGCAAAGAACCCGTTGTTTGGGATATTCTCGAGAACGTTTTGAAAGGACACCCGGTACTGTTGAACCGTGCACCAACATTGCACCGTTTGGGTATCCAGGCGTTTCAACCGAAACTGATCGAAGGAAAAGCAATTCAACTGCACCCATTGGTATGTACGGCATTCAACGCCGACTTTGATGGTGACCAGATGGCTGTTCACGTGCCACTTGGACACGCAGCGATATTGGAAGCTCAATTGCTGATGCTTGCTTCGCACAACATCCTCAACCCTGCCAATGGTGCTCCGGTTGCTGTACCCTCACAGGATATGGTACTTGGTCTGTATTACATCACCAAGAACCGTACAAGCAGCAAAGAGTATAAGGTGAAAGGTGAGAATATGACTTTTTATTCTCCCGAAGAAGTGATCATCGCTTACAACGAGAAAAGACTGGATCTGCACGCTTCAATTAAGGTTAGAATCACTTATCGTGACGAAGACACTGAAGTTACAGAGATGATCGAAACAACTACCGGAAGGGTGATTTTCAATCAGGTTGTTCCCGAAGGTGTTGGATACATCAACCAGTTGCTCACTAAAAAAGCACTGCGTGATATCATTGGCGAAGTACTTGCAAAAGTTGGCGTTGCCAAAACTGCTCACTTCCTCGACGATATCAAGGATCTTGGATACACCATGGCTTTCAAAGGAGGATTGTCTTTCAACCTGAATGATGTAATCATCCCTGCCGAGAAAGAAGATCTTGTAAATGCGGCTGTACAGGAAGTAAACGAAGTAATGGCCAGCTACAACATGGGTCTGATCACCGACAACGAGCGGTACAATCAGATCATCGATATCTGGACACACACCAACTCCAAGCTGACCAACATCTTGATGGAACAGCTCAAGAACGACGACCAGGGATTCAACTCCATATACATGATGTTCGACTCCGGTGCACGGGGATCCAAGGAGCAGATCCGTCAGCTCGTGTCCAACCTCGGGATGGCAGTTTCCGGCGATGCGGCTCAGCACGACTTTGAGACGAAGCGCCCGAACTTCGTCATCGTCCGGGATGCGGATCGAGACGATTTTTCCTCGTTGATCGAGGACGTGCCGTACGAGATTCAGGCGGAAGAGGCGCAATCGGAGAACGGCACCGAAAGCCTGGGCGACGACGAAAGTCCGATGCCCACCCTCGAGGATGCGGAGAAGCAACTCATTTCCGAAGCACTCAAGCGGTTTGATGGCAATCGCCGGCAGACCGCCCGGGCTCTCGGCATCAGCGAGCGGACGCTCTACCGCAAGCTGAAGGAGTTTGAGGAGGAGCTTTAGTGAGACCGGTTGCTTTGATCGGGCGCGGCGACACTCGGCCTGACCGCACTTCGTGGTCATTCCCAACGGCGCACGGTCTATTCGCGCTGCTCTTGCTGATCGGTTCTGCGACCGGATGCGGGTACTACAGCTTCACCGGCGCATCAATCCCCTCGCACCTCAGCACGATTGCGATACCCCTCGCCCAGGACAATGCGGCGAGTCCGATTGGCACGCTCGACGAACAGCTCACAAGCCTTCTGCTCGACCGGTTCGTAGGTCAGACGAGGCTCGTGCTCGAGCCAAACGAAACCCAGGCAGATGCGGTCCTGATTTCGACGATCGACCGCTATACGAACACTCCGGCGGCCGTCGGCGGTGAGGACAGGGCTGCGCTTAGTCGCGTCACCGTCAGCGTAAGCATCCGGTACGTCGATCAGACGCAGAACGAAGACGTCCTCAGCAGATCGTTTTCTGACTCACAGGAGTTCGATCCACAGACAGAGGGCCTGGAAGGCGAAATCGCGGCCGCGACCACGGCGCTCGAGAACATCGCCGATGACGTATTCACGGCGGCGACGTCGAACTGGTAGCATTGCTC
>CALDPJ010000098.1 GCA_937911795.1 uncultured Flavobacteriales bacterium
TGGTTGCAGAAGAAGGCGAAAACCGGCGGCTCGTGTTTGACCTGCGTCACGTACTTGATGCGTACGAATCGATTTCGGAACGTGGGCGGCTTGGATCTCTCGAGCGCCTCCTGGAGGAAATCGTTCATCTTGCTGGTCAGGGTGTACGCGAAGTTAACTTGCTCGGACAAAATGTAAACTCAAAATTTGATGATGTATTGGTCGGCCTTACACACGATGGTAGTCAGCTCATAATTTATCACGACGACATGGACTTTTACGGAGATTTGTTCATCTCTGAAAAATCAGGGCGCAGCTATTCTCAGAAAAAACCACTTGAAATTGTAAATAACCTGAATGATCTTGAATCGGCGGCAACTTTTTCACCGGACGGAAATGCAATAGTCTTTGCCAGTGATCGTCCCGAAGGAAAAGGAAAATCTGATTTGTACATCATACGCAAATTGCCCGATGGTAACTGGTCTGCACCGCAGAATCTGGGTCCCGAAGTCAATACTCCGATGAATGAAGACTACCCGCAGTTTTCGAGCGACGGAAAATATCTTTATTTCTCCTCCAACGGACATCCCGGTATGGGCGGTTTTGACCTTTATCTGACCGAATGGAATCTTGAAAACAACATCTGGACGCGACCAAAAAATCTCGGTTACCCGGTTAACACCCCTCGCGACAACCGCACCATCTCTTTTAATGCCGACGGAACCAGCGCCTATGTATCAGATTGGCGCCCCGATTCACACGGAGATATGGATATTTACCGCATTGACTTTGAACAGCGGAAGAATCTGCCCGCATTGGTTCGTATTCAGGTTCCAACAGGAGAGCGGGAAAATCCGTTCATTCAATCCGAAATTAAAGTGACCGATGAATTTGATGAATTGGTAGGAATCTACCGCCCGCACCCGAAAAGTGGCAAATACGTGATGGCTCTCAATCCCGGTAAATATTTCCTGTACATGGATGCCGATGGTTTTCAGCCCTATTCCGAGCTGATGATGATCTCGGATTACTATGCGCAGGCCGAACAAAATGTAAAGGTCATTCAATTGAATAAGATCGATTAGCGCGAGCGATAGGTTTCATTTCGTGGCTTTGGTTATTTTTGCGGAACAAGAACCCCTTCCCATCCCATGAATTTAAATTTTGCCCGTCCCATTGCCTTTCTTGATCTTGAGACCACCGGTGTGGATGTCGCAACCGACCGGATCGTTGAAATCGCCATCGTCAAACTCTTTCCCGATGATTCGGTGGAGAAATATGAATTCCGCGTAAATCCTACGATTCCGATACCGAAGAGCAGCTCATTAATCCACGGGATTTATGATGCCGATGTTGCCCACGAACAAACTTTTGAGCAACAATCCAAAAAGCTTTTTAAGATCCTTTTTGATTGTGACCTTGCGGGATATAACTCCAATAAATTTGATATTCCGCTGCTGGCCGAAGAATTTCTGCGTGTGGGAATCGACTTCGATATCAGCGAAAAGAATATGATTGATGTTCAGAATATCTTCCATAAACTCGAGCGCAGAACACTGGCCGCCGGATATCGTTTTTATACCGGCAAGGTGCTGAACAATGCACACAATGCCATGGCCGATACCGAAGCTACATTGGAGATTTTTCGCGCGCAAATGGATCGCTATCTCGGAAAGCCCCTCGAGGATGACCAGGGAAATGAAATGATTCCGTTTGACAACAACATCACCAGCATTCATGAATTTTCGAAAGCACAGAATTGTGTGGATCTGATGGGCAGAATTGTGTACAACGAAGCCGGTGAGGAAGTCTTCAATTTCGGAAAGTACAAAGGCCGCAGCGTGGTTGACGTATTTAAAAAAGATCCCGGATATTACAGCTGGATGATGAACGGCGATTTTCCGATGTACACAAAGAAGGTGCTCAAACAGCTCAAAGAAAGGATGCTGCGATGAAAATAATTTGTGTCGGCAGAAATTATGCGGCGCATGCAAAAGAACTGAACAATGCTGTTCCGGAAACTCCGCTTATTTTCCTGAAACCGGAAACAGCGCTGCTACCGCGCAATCACCCGTTCTTTTACCCCGAATTCAGCAACGATATCCATTTCGAAACAGAACTGGTGGTACGGATCAACCGGTTGGGAAAGCACATTTCTGTCAACCACGCGCACAAATATTACAATGAAATTGGAATTGGAATTGACTTTACTGCGCGTGATATTCAGAAGGAATGCAAGGAAAAAGGGCTTCCCTGGGAAAGAGCCAAATCCTTCGATCACTCTGCCCCCGTCGGTACAAAATTTTTGTTGCGGAAGGATTTACCGAATCCACAGAAAATATCTTTCCATTTAGAGAAAAACGGAGAAATTGTGCAGAACGGAAACAGCAGCGATATGATTTTTTCTGTTGATGCCATTATTGCCTACGTTTCTACTTTTCTGACGCTGAAAATCGGCGACCTTATTTTTACCGGCACTCCCGAAGGCGTAGGTCCGGTGCAGATCGGCGACCGGCTCGAAGCCTTTGTGGAAAACCAACGATTATTGAGGGTAAACGTGCGGTAAATACCTTCGGGTGCTTTGTATATTTACGCAATCAAAAAAAACATATAATATGCGCTTCATTTCTATATTGCTGGTACTGATGATTTCCTTTGGAGTACTTCAGGGCTGCGGGTTAAAATTCAAAAAACTCGACAAACGCGAAAAGGTTGAGCAGGATGAGGTGGACGTTCTGATTAACGAAGGGAATCTGCTCTTCAAACAGGAAGAATATAAAGATGCGCTGGCAAAATTTCTCACCGCCAAATCCATCGATCCGCAACGAAAACTGGTCAATTACAATCTTGGAGCTACCTATTTTGCGCTCGAAAACTACTCGGAAGCTGCGCGTGCTTTTACCGACGAACTGTTGATCAACAACGCAGATCCGTACAGCTACATTT
Source organism: uncultured Flavobacteriales bacterium (assembly GCA_937911795.1). Taxonomy (GTDB): domain Bacteria; phylum Bacteroidota; class Bacteroidia; order Flavobacteriales_D; family SKUL01; genus SKUL01. The sequence continues at coordinate 2,926 of CALDPJ010000098.1, forward strand.
TCAGGGCACACAGCTATGCCATCATGGGCCTGAACGATAAAGCGATGGCTGATATTGAATTGTCGCTACAGCTCACAGATCATGCAATGTCGTATTATGTGCAGGGCCTGGTTCACCTCAATAAAAATGAATTTCAACTGGCGGTGAATAAATTCAATGCTGCTATTTACAAGGATCCTTCCGACTATCTTTTTTACCGCGATCGCGGGAACGCGTATCTAAAGCTCGACAAAATCCCGAAAGCCTGTGAAGATTTCAAACAGGCAAAACGGATCAACGGACAACTGGATCTCAGCAAAGAGATGGCCAACTGCGAAGAGTAGTTCGCAGGAAATTAATTATCCTGCTGACCGAATACTTTACGCAGAATCTCTGACGTACGCGCGGCCGGATTCAACCGGATTTTTTCTTCTTCCTCGGCAATTTTCATAAACAAGCCATCTATGGCCAGTTCAGTTGCGTACTCATCGAGATTGGGATTAACTTTCTGAGTGAATGGAATCGAATTGTAGGTGGTTACGATATCGCTGTAATAGCGTGTTGCTCCGGTTTTTTCGAGCGCCGCCTGAATAACCGGCTGAAACTTTTCGGTGAGCTGAGCGGTGGTAGTTCGTTTTAGATATTGCGTCGCTTCATCGTTATCGCCGCGCAAAATATTGGCAGCATCCTGAATGGTCATCTGTCGGATGGCATTCAAAAAAATGGGTTTGGCTTCTTTAGCGGCTTCTTCTGCCCCATGATTCAGCGTCTCGATAAAATCATCGACAAGGGCACCCATACCCATTCCGCGCAAGCGTGTTTCTACCTTTTGCATTTCCGGCGGAAAAGGAATTCGAATCTGAACATCATTGAGATAGCCTCCTTCTTTGGAAACTTTTTCGGTGGCAACTTCCGCTCCTTT
>CALDPJ010000099.1 GCA_937911795.1 uncultured Flavobacteriales bacterium
GCAATGACCCGATTTTAATCGTTAGACGCGCCGACCTTTGATGAAGATAACAGACCGGTGCTGAATTCGCTGGAACCTGTAGTCGTATTTTCCGTACAATCCGTCAACAATACGGTACTTTTGCCGTTATATTTCATAATACCTGCAAGAATATGAAATCTTTGATAATCAAACTTCAACAGTTTGAACTATGGTTCAATGAGAAATTCGGTTGGTTTTTTACCAACGGTATGAAATCTGTAGAAAACCAGAACGCAAGCTGATTATAGTTTCACACAGATATTTTTGGGCTCGGTAAAAAACCGCAGCGCCTCCAACCCGCCTTCGCGGCCAACTCCGGAATTCTTTGTTCCACCAAATGGGGTGCGTAAATCGCGCACCAGCCAGCAGTTGATCCACACAATTCCGCTGTCTAACTGATCGGCCACCCGGTGGGCCCGCTGCAGATTGTTTGTCCATACGGTGGCTGATAGGCCATAATCCGTATCGTTGGCCATAGAAATAACTTCTTTTTCTGAGTCAAAGGGCATCACCGTTACCACGGGTCCGAAAATTTCTTCGCGATTCGTGCGGCAGGCCTGGGGTAAACCTGCAATAATGGTGGGCTCGAGATAGTATCCTCCGGCAAAAATGCCTTTCATTTTAATCCGGTTTCCTCCGGCCAGAATTTCGCCACCTTCGGCTTTGGCAATGGCAATATGATCGAGCACTTTATTGAGGTGATCTTCGGAGACTATGGCACCCATTTTTGTCTCTTCAAGGGAGGGATCACCTACCGTCATTTTTTTTGTTTTCGCCACAAAAGCTTTTAAAAACCGGTCGTAAATTGGACGCTCTACAAAAATTCTGGAGCCGCAAAGACAAATCTGACCTTGGTTTGCGAAGGATGATCGCATAGTAGTTGCCAGCATCTCATCGAAATTGCAATCGGCAAAAATGATGTTCGGATTTTTGCCGCCCAATTCGAGCGATAATTTTTTAAACATCGGGGCTGCGATCGAAGCAATGGCAGCACCCGTTTTCGTTCCGCCGGTAAAAGAAATTGCTTTGATGGCTGGATCGCGCACAATGGCCTCTCCTACTTTCGGTCCGAGTCCATGCACCACATTGAAAACTCCTTTTGGCATACCGGCCAGTTCGCACAATCTGCACAGCAGGTAGGCGGTGTAAGGAGTTACTTCGGATGGTTTTGCAACGACGCAATTTCCGGCAGCTAGCGCAGGAGCAATTTTCCAGGTGAACAAGTAGAGCGGCAGGTTCCATGGAGAGATACAACCCACCACTCCGATGGGTTTTCGGGTGGTGTAGTTAAAAACGTCTGCAGACATCTGGTGCGATTCTGAAGAGAAATGTACGATGGCCGTTGCAAAAAAGTCAATGTTGCTGGAGGCACGCGGAATGTCAACGGTTTTAGCGAGCGTCACCGGTTTGCCGTTGTCTTTGGATTCGGCGGCAGCCAAAGCGTCGAGATTTTCATCGATCAGCTGCGCGAGTCGTCGTAAAATTTCGGAACGCCGGGTGGTGCTCATTCCCGACCATTCAGGAAAAGCTTTTTTCGCAGCCTCAACAGCCTCGTCAACGTCTGCTTTATCCGAATCGGGAATCAGACAATAAACCTTTCCTGTGGCCGGTTCAATATTATCGATAAATTTACCCGACTGTGGCTCCTGAAATGCTCCGTTAATGTAATTCAGAATTTTCTCCATAGGGCCTCAGGTTTTAGAATGCCAAAAGTACGCATTGCCCCAAAAAAGAAAAGAGGGCCGTTGCCCTCTTCCCTTTTCATTTGATGCGAAATAGATTAAACCAAAATCTAATGTTGAGAATGGTGGTTTTGTTGAGATAACTCAAATTTACCTGCTATTATCCTGATACAGTGTTAACGGCCGGTTAACAGATGTTAAATTTAGTTAACCCACTGAAAAAGGGTGGCTTAACGCGTACCTTTGAAGCTGTGAAGAAGCAATTTATTACGTGGCTGATCGGACTTATAAGCGTGGCTTTAATCGGCCTCATCACCATTCAATATTATTGGATTGAAAACTCAATGGAGCTGAGAAATGCGCAGTTTTCATTTGGCGTCCGATCAACGTTAAGCAGGGTGGCCAGTCAGCTGGAAACCATCGAAGCACGCGACCGGATGCGACAGCAAGGCATCAAGGAACAATGGCTTACCAACACCGATTCAGTTTTATTGCGACAATTTCGCACCTCGGCAACAGCAGAAGTTGACACCGTTTGGGTGCAGCAGGATGGTAGTCTGAAACCAATAGAAGTGACCAACGAGCGATACAGCGGGATTGTGCGCGATGAGATGCAGCCCTTGCAGTCGGGTGAACTAACGCCACCGATGAATGAATTAATTGATTCGGTATATAATTTAAATCACGGATGGTCTCAGCAAAGTACCATGCAGTTACTCGAAGAATTGTTCTCCGGATATTTGTCTTTCAATTTGCGCCAGCCCATTGAAAAAAGGCTTAACAAAATAACCCTCGATTCCTTGCTCCGGTTGGAACTGCGCGACCGTGGAATCAATACCGAATTTGAATTTGCCGTTTTCAATTCCTTCGATCAACCGGTGATTGCCAGTTCAGATAGTCCGGAAATGGTGACGCAAGTTCTACAGAACGGATATGCGGCCAGGTTGTTTCCCAATGATTTTTTTCAGGAGATGAATTATCTGCGGGTGTTTTTTCCAAATCAGCGGGTATACCTGATCGAAACGATGTGGGAGATGCTTGTTACCGCAGGGATTTTTATTCTGATAATTATCCTCGCATTCGCCTATACCATCCGCACCATCGTCTGGCAGAAAAAGGTATCGGAAATCAAGAACGATTTTATCAACAATATGACCCATGAGTTGAAAACGCCCATTTCAACGATTTCTCTGGCATGTGAAGCTTTGGCCGACCCCGACATGATTAAGAGCCAGAAAAAGGTGGATAATTTCGTGGGAATGATCCGCGATGAAAACAAAAGACTTGGAGTGTTGGTTGAGAATGTTCTGCGAAGTGCCGTGCTCGACAAGGGAGAAGTCATTGTAAAACCCGAAACCATTGATCTGAGTGTATTGATAACAGAAGTAATCCACAACAGCCAGATTCAGGCTTCGAAGAAACAGGGTAAAATTATTGCCAGACTCGAAGCCGGTAATCACGAGGTGGAAGGTGATCGCATTCATCTTACCAATGTAATTTACAACCTGATTGATAATGCTATAAAATATACACCCGAAAATCCCGTGATAGAAGTATCCACCAAAGACAAAGGATCCTGTGTGGTGGTGAGTGTTAAGGACAACGGAATTGGAATTTCGCGGGAGAACCAGAAAAAGATTTTTGACAAACTATATCGGGTGCCAACCGGCAATGTTCACAATGTAAAAGGTTTCGGGCTGGGCTTGAGTTACGTGAAGAATATTATCGACAAACACCACGGAAAGATTACCGTGAACAGTGAATTAAAAAAAGGAAGTACCTTTAATTTGTTTATCCCTCATCAATATGAGTACAATGAATAAAACGAAATTATTACTCGCCGAAGATGATCCCAACCTGGGAAATCTGTTGAGCGAATATTTAGAAGCCAAAGGGTTTGAAGTTGATTTGTGCAAAGACGGAGACGAAGGTCTCAAAGCCTTTTCTCAAAATCAGTACGATTTTATAATACTCGATGTGATGATGCCCCTGAAGGATGGTTTTACCCTTGCACGGGAAATCCGCAACGTCAATAAGCAGGTTCCGATTCTGTTCCTGACCGCCAAATCGATGAAAGCAGATACCCTGAAAGGATTCGAGATTGGTGGTGATGATTATGTCACCAAGCCATTCAGTATGGATGAGTTGCTGGTTCGGGTGAATGCCATTCTCCGCCGCTCCGGAAATTCGCGGGATGAGGAAGAAAAAACAGAATTTGATATCGGAAACTATCATTACAACTACCACAACCAGCGCCTCGAAGTTGGTAAGGAAACAATAAAGTTGACCACCAAAGAAAACGAACTCCTGTATCTGCTCAGCAAAAACATGAACGGCATCATGGAGCGTAATTTCGCGCTGAATGCCATCTGGGGAGACGACAATTATTTCAACGGTCGAAGCATGGATGTTTACATTGCGAAATTGAGGAAACATTTATCCAAAGATCCCACCATCGAAATTGTGAACGTTCACGGACGCGGTTTTAAACTGCTCGTCGACCAGAAAGCC
>CALDPJ010000100.1 GCA_937911795.1 uncultured Flavobacteriales bacterium
TCGACGAGCGCATAGAGCAGATAGTCCACCGCGCGTTTTCTGATCATCCCGCGACCCTCGTGCAACCGGCGTCGAACGTGATTAAAAACATCTCCTTCAAACTCCTGAAACGTAACCAGAACATTTTCTTTCATCACAAAACTGAGCTGCTCATCCAGCATCTTCTGGTCCTCGTCTTTCACCATAAACATGCGCAGTACCAGATAGAGATATTGCTCGTGTTCATCAATTTTAGCCCGCTGACCTGTACTCACAATATCTTCCATGGTCAGCTTGTGCAATTCCAGATAACCACCGATTTGTTCAATCAGCTCAACCTCGTGCAGACCATCAATATTAATCCAGGTGATACCGTCAAAACCGGAAATCAATTCGGGAATTTCAGCGTGATTTTCCGCTTCAAATTCATTGATGGTCGCGCCGTTGTATTGAATCACGCTGACTTTGGCCTGGTCCATCTGGCGCGTTCCGGTAAAGACGAGCGTTCCCGGTGCAAGACCGAGCTTGGATGGTTTTCGTTCTCGCTTATTGTTCGGAGATTTTCGTTTGGGCTTTCGGGCCATAGTAGCTACACTTTTTGATAGCAAGGTAGCTATTTTGGAAATCCCCTAATCACAAGGGACACAGAGAAAAAAACCTTGGTGAACTCCGTGAAAACTTTGTGAGCTCCGTGGTTAATCAAACTCATAAGCACAAAGGGCGCGGAGATTTCGCAAAGGGCACAGAGAAATCATAGTGAATTCCGTTAATGATCAGATCAGTGAAAGAATATCAGCGAGGCGATTCACTTTCTGCTCAGGAACGTCAAGATGAAAAACCATTCGAATAGCCTGAGCCCCAAAAGGCATAGCAAGGACCGCCTGCTCTTTTAGTCGCTGCAGAATTTCTTCACGTGGAACTTCTGTTTCGAAAACGAGAATATTGGTTTCAACTGGCACCACGCTTTTCACCCACGACTGCTTTTCAAGCACCGAGCCGATGTGCCGGGCATGGGCGTGATCTTCGCGCAAACGCTCTACATGGTGATCCAGCGCATAAATTCCAGCCGCCGCCAGATATCCGGCCTGTCGCATTCCACCGCCAAATACTTTTCGAACCCGACGTGCTTTTTTGATGAAATCCTTGTTGCCAATCAACACCGAGCCTACTGGAGCCCCAAGTCCTTTCGAGAGGCAAATCGAAATGGAGTCGAACAGCTGGCCGTATTTTTTCGGATCCATTCCCGATTCTACGAGTGCATTAAAAACCCGTGCCCCATCGCAATGCAGAATCAGATACTTGCTTCGGCACAATTCAGAAATCTTTTTCAATTCAGAAAAATCATAAATCGCACCTCCTCCGCGGTTGGAAGTATCCTCTACCGCAACCATTTTAGTCACCGGCATGTGCACATCGTCGGGATTGATGGCTGCCTCAACCTGAGCCGCGGTGAACCGACCTCGGTCACCAGGAAGTAATCTAACAGATGCACCAGAGTTTTTCGCAATGCCACCGCCTTCGTAAATATAAATGTGGGCCGTTTCGCTGCAGGTTACCTCATCACCGGGTTGAGTATGCACATTAATTGCCACCTGATTGGTCATGGTTCCGGAAGGGCAAAACAAGCCGGCTTCGTGACCGAAAATATCAGCGGCTTTTTGTTCGAGCGCGTTAATGGTCGGATCTTCACCAAAAACATCATCGCCCACTTCGGCCTGCTGCATGGCCAACAGCATTTGTTCGGTCGGTTTGGTAACGGTATCGCTGCGGAGGTCTGTGATCATTTCTTTCGGATTACCATGATGCCATCGCGCACCGGAAAGAGCACATTCTGCACGCGGTCGTCGTTCTGAATTTTTTCATTGAATGCTACAATCGCTTTGGTGTCGGGATCTTTTTCCACTTCCTTTTCATCAATCACCTTTCCGCTCCAGAGCACGTTGTCGGCTAGAATATACCCGCCGGAAGGAATTCGGTCGATGATCAGATCGTAATATCGGGAGTAATTGGTTTTGTCGGCATCGATAAAAACAAGGTCGAAAGATCCTTCCATTTTTTCAATGATCTCTGTGGCATCTCCGAAGTGAAGGTGAATTTTATCCGTCAACCCCGCTATTTCGAGATGGGTGCGGATGATCTCTTCCAGCTCTTCGTTGATGTCGATTGTATGAATTTCGCCACCGTCGGCAAGTCCTTCGGCAAAACACATCGCTGAATAGCCCGTGTATGTACCTATTTCGAGTACGCGCTTAGGCCGGATCATGTTGCTGAGCATACTCAGAATTCTTCCCTGCAGGTGGCCCGACAGCATTCTCGGCTGAAGCACTTTCAGGTGGGTTTTGCGGTTGAGGTCGTACAGATGCTCAGGCTCCGGTTCGGAATGAGCAATGACGTATTGTTCGATGTCTTCGGGTAAAAATTCCATAGCTTAAAAATAGGTCAATGAACTTAAGGATTTTTCATCGAATATTTCGTTGGCGATCTCCAGAATATCGCTCGACGTGATGGATTCGATCTGCCGGAAGACTTCTTCGGTGGTATCTACCGTATCGTACAGCAAAGCACTTTTTCCGAGGGCAAGCATTAATGTTGCTCCGCTTTCTTGTGCAAGCGCGATATGGCCAATGAGTTGTTGTTTGGCCTGGTGCAATTGTGCCGTTCCGAGTTTCTTTTCGCGGAGTTTTCGCAATTCGGCTTTGAGCAGTTTTTTGCTTCGGTTAAACATGGCCGCATCCGTTCCGAGATAGATGCTGAATAAACCGGTGTCGGTGTAGGGATGATAGTTGGATTCGATGTTGTACGCAATGCCGTATTTCTCGCGGATATTCAGGTTGAGCCGGCTGTTCATCCCCGGGCCGCCAAGAATATTGTTCAGCAACACCAGACCGCGTTTTTTATCATGATCGAAAGAATATGCCGGAGCGCCGAGCATATAGTGCACCTGATGCGTGTTGCGCTTTACCTCGCGGTGATCGGGCTGGTAATGTAAAAATGGCTGCCGATTGAATTCCGAGCCGCCGTTTGTAATCGGAGCGAAATATTTCTCCGCGTATTTCAACACTTTTTTGAATGAGATGCTCCCCACCGAAGCCAGCACCATCTGGTCGGTGCGGTAACGGCTTTTTATGAAATCGAGAATGTGCTGGCGGTTAAAACTGCGTACGGTTTCTTCGGTGCCGAGAATGTTTCTTCCAACGGGGTGCGATCCAAAAACCTGCTCTTCGAAATCATCAAAAATCTGCTCACCGGGACTATCGAGATAGGAATTGATCTCATCGATGATCACGTCTTTTTCTTTGGCGATTTCCTTTTCGGGATACGAAGAATTAAAAGCGATGTCGGAGATTAATTCCACGGCGCGCTCAAAATGCCGGCTGACAAAAGAAGCGTAAATGGCTGTTTCTTCCTTGCTCGTGTAGGCATTGAGTTCGCCGCCCACTACATCGAGACGGCTCAGCACGTGAAAAGCCTTGCGTTTTTTGGTTCCCTTAAACAAGGAGTGCTCAATGAAATGCGCCAGCCCCTGTTCGAGGTCTTTCTCATCCCGCGAACCGGCATTGATCAGCAGGCCGCAGTGTGAAACTTCTACTCCGGGCCGGTGCTGGTGAATCAGTTGAAGTCCGTTGGGAAAAGTGTATTGTTCGAATTCTGTCATAATAAGCATGCAAAGGTACGGCTAGAATTGGACAGAAATAACCTCCATCGAATAAGAGATTCACACCTACTACATTCCCGCAAAGTTATAACCACACGGGATTATAATACCGAAAAGTTATAACTATACAGGATTACAATCCTGAAAAGTCATATATTTGACATGAAGAAAAAATCCGCCATGATTGATCGAACGTTATATCCGGCCTTAAAACACAGACTTTTCGGCAAAAAGGCACTCATTATTACCGGCCCGCGCCAAGTTGGAAAGACTACAGTTATTAAAAAGCTCATTGCCGAGACCAGCACTAACCACCTTTTCCTCGACGGCGATGATCCCACTTCACGACGATTACTCACAGAACCGAATACTGAACAACTGCGTCAGATTCTGGGCAATGATGACATCATTTTTATTGATGAAGCTCAGCGTATTCCGCATATCGGGATCACGTCCAAACTCATTACCGATCAGTTCAGCGAGAAACAATTAATTCTTAGCGGATCATCCGCTTTTGAATTGTCTGGAAACATGCAGGAGCCGCTAACTGGCAGAAAATGGACTTTCGAATTATTTCCAATCAGTTGGGAAGAATGGCAAAATCACATCGGATATCTTAAAGCCGAGCAAGATCTTGAAAACCGTTTGATCTCCGGATTCTATCCCGATGTCCTGAACAACCCCACTGACCAGCACCAGCTTCTGGATGAACTGGTAGAAAGTTACCTCTATAAAGACGTGTTGACTTTTGCCAATATTCGTAAACCGGAGGTAATAGAAAAACTTGTTCAGGCACTGGCGTATCAAATTGGTCAGGAAGTAGTTTATAAAGAAATCGGCGATGCCATTGGTCTGGATCCTAAAACCGTCAGTAGTTACATCGACATTCTTGAAAAAGCCTATGTGGTTTTCCGGCTTCCTTCGTTCAGCCGGAACTTACGCAACGAAATCAAATCGAGCCGAAAAATCTACTTCTACGATAATGGTATTCGAAATGCCGTCATCAAAAATTACGATGCGCTTCCACTGCGACAAGATGTCGGTGCGCTTTGGGAAAATTTCCTGATCAGCGAGCGACTCAAACAACTTCGCTATTCAAAATCACATGCAAAAATGTACTTCTGGAGAACCAAACAACAGCAAGAAATAGATTATGTAGAAGTAGAAAAAAACAGGATTTCCGCGTTCGAATTCAAATGGAACCCAAATAGGAAAATTAAATTTCCCAACACTTTTCGCGAGCAATACAACGCTGAAACAATTGGTATTACCAGAGATAATTTCAGAGAATTTGTCTTACCACCAAAAAACGAAATCTAAAAATACTGCCCCGCCCCCAACACAAATCCGCCTTTGCCATCGGTCAGACTGAAGCCATAGTCCATTCTCAGAATGAAATCGAAGCCTTTTTTAAAGGAAATACGGCCACCGACACCTGCAAACATCCGGTTGTTATCGGGCGCAAACATTTCCTTTAATTCTCCTCCCGGCGGACGAACCACCGAATAATCACAAAATGCGATGGCCTGAACCGCCAGCCAGCTACGGTCATACACCGTTTGACGCAGTTCCAGGTTTTCTGTTAATTCTGCTGTACCGCGAAAAGGTTTGTTGCCGATTCCGCGGACATTGATAAAACTGTCCTGAATGAATTGTGCAAAAACAGAAGAATTGTTTTCGGCCAGTCCGATTCTTGTGCGACTACCAATATTACCTGTTTTCCACGGCCGAAAGAATATTTTCAAATCATTTCGCAGATACGGATACCAACGGTCACCATCGGGAACGACCGAGGCCTTCACGATAATCTCATTTGCCCAACCCGACAGATACTGCTCCACGATATTCAGGTTGTGCCGGTTGTGATGCCGCAACACCAGATTGTGTTTTCGCTGCACCTCATTTAGCACGGCTGCAGAGCCATCGGGCAACTCATCGCGGTTATGAAAATTACTGATCTCCAATTCATAACCCGCGTACAACAAATTGTTCGGCTTCAAGGCATACGAAAGCAGCAAATTGAACATCTGGCGATCTTCGTTGTATCGAATGGCTTCTTCGGGAAATTGAATCGGTTCAATCGTTCTTCCAAAAAACCAATTGCTCTCCATTCCCCAACTGTTGCGAAACCAGTATGGGGCTTTGAAATAGCCTTCTACCGCAAAACGATCGTAATAACGCAGCACCAGTCCATGCCGGATGCCGCGCCCAAGAAAGTGATTGTCGTGCCAGCCACCCTGAACCCAGAAATTATCATCGATCACTCCCCAGCTTGCTGTGGGGAAAACAGACCATTTCTCCTTCACTTTAATAATTGCTTTCACACCATCCAATGTATCCTTCATCGTTAATTCTGCGGTAGCATACAGATTGGTATTGAGCATGTTTTTCACACTCTGGCTGAGTGCTGCCGTATCCAACGGTACACCGGTTTCAGCAATGACAAAATTCCGAAGATAAACTTCGCGGGTACGTTTGAGGCCCTGATATTCGATGCTGTATAAGGTATCCTGAGCGATGGCACCAGCAGCGAAAAAAAACAGAAACAGGGCAAGAAGTTTACGGCTCAGCATATAAAATTTTGAGAAAAGTGAAGATAACCTTTCAGATGCCAATTGTCGTTCCGATTCTCAACACCGGCAATATCGGCTTGCCGTATTCATACGTGGCAACCATATCAATCCGCAGTACTTTCAGAATATTCTCTATCCCGATAAACACCTCGGTGTGGTCGTTGTTCGGCTCGCTGTACAGAAAATTGGCACCGGCCAGCAATTGCAATCGCAACTTGCGGATCAACGGCAGTTTATTAAAAATAAAACCGTGGAAATGATGTTGCGCATGAATCCGGACATACGATTCGCGGGTGCTGTTTCCGTAATAATCCATGTTCTGAAAGTTGGACAACCTGGCCCGCGAATAATCGATGGCCTGAAACGGAGAGGCCGGAGGCTGGTTGAGTACTCCGGTTTGGTTGCCGTTGAAGTGCTCGTAGTCGTAAAAGTACATCGACCGGTTGTTTAAAAACGTTCCGGCATCTACATCCAACTTCGTCCGGCCCAATTGCCCCAGATTGAGATCGTAGCTCAACCCTGCCGACACAAAGTCATAATTGACATCGCTTTCCAACGCCTGAATTCCTTTTCTGTAATTGACGAAAATGGTTGGCCAAACCGATCCAATGATTCTTTTCCGGCTCGGGAACGTTTCGTATTTCTGGTTGATGCGGAAACGTAAGTTTACTTCAACCACCATCGCGTTGCTCGGAGCAATGGGTCTGCCCGGCGGATTATTGGGTGTAAACTGACGGTCTTTTTTTCCCGACCAGGTATAATCAGTGGTGTTGTACAATGGATTACGTTGGGCGTATTCTACCGAGGAATTTAAAAATATCCCGTTCGTCAGTTCCTGTTGATATCCAATTCTACCGTACGTTTTTTCATAGAGCTTCATCATATTTCGCTTGTCAAAAAGCGTATAGGATGTGTTCAATATCGGGCTGATTGGTTCATTGCGGTTGAATTGAGACACATAATGTCCCCCGGAAATTTTCAGTCCGCGGAAATTGTGGTAATTGAACAGATGGGCATATTTCAATAATCCATAGAACTGTTCAGAAGAAAAGCCATACCGCAAATGGGCCTGAATGGCAAAATTGCTTTCACGAAGCGTCTTCCGAAAATAAGGTTGAGCATCAATCACCAGACCCTCAACTGTGTTGTACTGCACAAACGAAATGAGCGGATTAATCCCGTAACGAAGACTGTCAAACCGATTGTAGCGTTCATAACCGGTCAACAGCAGTTTCCCGACGGTTGGCTTGTTGAACATTCTGTCGATCGAATCCAGGTAAGGTTCTGAACTGCGCACTGTTTCAAGACTGTCTCCTTTGTAATAATTCTCTACCTCCTCTTCCGTCAACACCACCTGCCGCGCCTGCGACCAGAACAACGAATCCTTTTTGTTGGCGCTCTCATCAACCCGAAAAGTCTCATTGCTGAAAAATTTACGGTCGAAAACTTTTTCAAGTTCATACTCCGAAAATTCGGCAACAGCATCGTGCGAGGCCTTGAAACCAAACACGCTGAAGTGAAGGTGCATTTTCAACGAAAGCGGCATCCATATTCCCTGCTCGGGAGCAACCGGTACAAAAGTCTGATCGATGTGAACTGTGTCTACAAATTCAATCCCGGTGTTCTTATAGAGCGTAAGGTCGAGGCTGTGGATATTGTACAGCGAATCGGTGATGTATACGATTCCGGCAAATGCGGGATCAATGGTTCTCCGCGGAGTCACTTCAATTTTATAGACCGTATAAGCATCGTCTTTAAAAGACCCGAGCAGTTTATACCGATAATACATCATTGCCATTGCGCCGATGGGTGAGATAAAACCGCGATCCGAAATCCCACCGATGACCACATTGTTTTCGTAAAAATTCATGAGCACATCTTCTGCCCGGTTCCAGCTGAAAGCCTGGCTGAATCCTGCGACTTTACTGGCAACCATTTCTTCCTTAAACTTATTTGGTTGTTCGAAATGATAGCGTGAAACCGCTTCCGACAAAAAAATCAGACCGAGATCGGTGCTGTCGGGCATGGCGGCTTCGGGAATCAGAAAAGGCCGGTTTTCAGGAATTTCATTCAGTCTGGTGGCACCTTTCAGATACACCTCGGCCGAGTACGCGTCTACCTGATTCAGGTACTCCTTTCGTTTTGCCTGCGCCTGCTCAATAATTGCGTAGGCCGGATCGCGTCCGTTGGCGCTGACCACAAACTGCGGAAGCTCGACGTTTTCTTCGTTGAGAACAACATCTACGGTTGCTCCCGGTGATACCCGCTTTATCTGTTTTTGATATCCGACAAACTGAAAAACCAGATCTACCTCACCCGGACCCGAAAGCTCCACCGAAAAATGCCCGTTTGCATTGGTAGTGGTTCCCTGCATCGTGGAAAGCACATAAACATTCACAAAAGGCATAGGTTCGCCGGTAGAACTGCGCACGCTGCCGGTCACCCTCAAATTGCCCTGAGCCGTCATCATCTGCGGAAAAAGCAGAATCAGAAAAATCGCAGACAGCGAGAAAAAGGTTGGTTTCAGGTGGTTCATGGTGGCGTCGAAATTACAGGAATTCTGTCATATGAATATTCTTACGGGCAATCGCATGGACGAAGGCCTTCCAGCGACAACACTTCAACTACGGCGCTGGTCGAGTCGGTGCAGGCAAAAGTAAGCCGCACCGGAATTTCGTGCTGTTCGAAATCCACCTTGTACAATTTCGGCTCCTGCCGCGTGAAACTGTTGGCGAAACTGACGTCTCCGTCGGTCAATAGTCCGGAAACTTTTGTTGAATCGAGCTGGTGACAATTAAGCCGACAGCGAACCGAATCGGGAATCAGGAGCGTTGTTTCACGCAGTCTTTTCATGACGCGTTCGTTTGGCATCCACGCGGTGATCAGATCACTGCGGTCGCTGAAAAAGAAAAACACGAGGATGGAGCCAAGCAAAACACCCACCATAAAACGTTTAAATCGCTGGAAAAAATTCATCGCGCTAAATTACATCGCTGCGAACAACAGGTGGATGTCTTTGTACGGTAAATTAAATGCCAGCCCGAGAATTTCGTTGGTAAGCGTGCCATTGTACATATATACACCGTGTCGGAATCCTTCGTCTTTGCGGATCAGGTTGGCGCAACCACCTTCGTCGGCAATGTTCAGCAGCACCGGAGCAAAAATATTGCTCAGCGCCATGGATGCTGTCCGTGAAACCCTGGACGCAATGTTCGGAACACAATAGTGAATCACTCCGTGTTTTCTGAAAACGGGATTGGTATGGCTCGTAACGCGCGACGTTTCGCAACAGCCGCCCTGGTCGATACTGATATCGATGATCACCGAGCCGTTTTTCATTTGCTTCACCATATCTTCGGTGAGAACGCAGGGAGCTCGGCCGCCTTTTCCGCGCAATGCGCCAACCACCACATCGGCATTGATGATGGCATTTTCGGCTTTTTCCCAATTTTCGTCCGAACCGATGTATTTCTCTCTGTTGTCCGGGTCACGGAGTGATACTTGGGTTACGAAATCTTCAAATCCAAGCGAACTGAAAACATATAGAACCAAGTCAATTACATTTTTAAATTCTTCCAATAATTGATCCGGTGTACAAAACAAATGTGCATCGTCTTGCGTAAACCCGCGTACACGTGTCAATCCATGCAATTCTCCGCTTTGTTCATAGCGGTAAACCGTTCCGAATTCCGCATAACGAATCGGCAAATCCCGGTAAGACCATTGCGAGGATTTGTAGATTTCACAATGGTGTGGACAGTTCATTGGTTTCAATAAAAATTCCTCGCCTTCGTGCGGTGTATGGATGGGTTGGAAGCTATCTTGCCCATATTTGGCATAATGGCCGGAAGTTACATACAAATCTTTGGAACCGATATGTGGGGTAATGACCATTTCATAACCGGCTTTTTGTTGGGCTTTCATCAGGAAATTTTCCAGTTTTCTACGCAATGCTGCGCCTTTCGGCAACCACAAAGGCAAACCTTGGCCCACTTTTTCGGAAAAGGTAAAGAACCCTAATTCTTTCCCTAACTTTCTGTGGTCACGTTTTTTGGCTTCTTCCAAAAGATTCAGATAATCTGTCAAATCTTTTTGTTTCGGGAAGGAAATTCCGTAAACACGCACCAATTGTTTGTTTTTTTCATC
>CALDPJ010000101.1 GCA_937911795.1 uncultured Flavobacteriales bacterium
AACAGGAAGTTCTTCAAACCCTCCAATCACCTCCATGTTTTGGAGTGGAGATTTGTTAGAGGACGATGGAACCGGAGGAATGACAGTTTCACCGGAGGTTTTTAGCACGTATACACTAACTGTAACTGATTCTGAAGGTTGTATTGCTTTGGATGAAATGACGATTTCAGTAAATCCACTTCCAGAAGTTGATGCTGGTGAAGATATCACCCTATGTGATCAGCTTATACCGGTTTTATTGGAAGGATACAGTCCCGCAGGAGGAACGTGGAGCGGCGATGGAATTACCAATTCCAATACAGGTGAATTCACTCCAGACGGAGAAGGAACTTTTCCGGTGATCTATGAATACACCGATGGCAACGGTTGTACCAGCAGCGATGAAATCATTATCACCGTCACCGGATTAACCCAGGCCGATGCAGGTGTTGATATGGGGATGTGTTTGAATTCGGATGCAGTACAATTGGCAGAAGAAGGTAGTTGGAGCGGAAACCATGTATCTCCGGATGGTCTTTTCACTCCCGAAGAATCAGGAACTTTTACATTAACTTATACTACCGGAACAGGTACTTGTGAGACTTCTGATGAAATGCAAATTACCGTTTGGGAATTACCGGTAGTGGACGCTGGTTCTGATCAGGTCATTTGCTTCGCAGATACGCTGCAGGTTCTTGGAACAGGAAGTTCTTCGAACCCTCCAATCACCTCCATGGTTTGGAGTGGAGATCTGTTAGAGGACGATGGGGCCGGAACAATGACAGTTTCCCCGGAGGTGTTGAGTACTTATGCGCTAACTGTAACTGATTCCGAAGGTTGTATTGCTTCGGATGAAATGACGGTTTCAGTAAATCAATTACCGGTTATAGATGCCGGTCCGGATGTGGTGCTGTGTAATCAGCCGATCGCTTTTAATTTTGAAGAAGCGAATCCACCGGGAGGAGAATGGACTGGAAATGGAATCACCAATTCAGCCGAAGGAGAATTTACTCCAAATGGGGTGGGGAATTACCTGGTGACCTATACTTTTTCCAATGCAAATGGATGCATCAACAGCGATAGTTTAATCGTTCAAGTCGAGGAGCCGGTTATTGTGGATGCGGGAGCCGATGTAACGCTTTGCCTCAACGAACCACTTTATTCATTAACCAATTTTGTTCCGTCGACTGGTGGGAACTGGAGCGGTAATGGAATTGCTGATGGTTCGACAGGGATTTTCGATGCCGGTATAGCTGGTGTAGGAGAACACATTTTAACCCTTCAGAATGGAGCGGGAACTTGCTATTCCGAAGACCAAATACTGGTTACGGTACTTGGTTTGCCGGTGATTGATCCGGGAATTGATGAAGCGTTTTGTGGCAACGACGGCGTAGTTCAATTGAGCACTTTTACGCCAATGGGTGGAACATGGCTTGGCGCGGGAATTATTGATGCTTCTCAAGGTACCTTTGATACTGGGATTGGTTCAGGAAGCTATGATTTGTACTATGGCTATACCGATCCTGTTACTGGTTGTGCGGATACCATTGTGAAAACTGTTGCCGTTTCGCCATTGCCCGTTCCGGATTTTTGGGTCAATCCCGAAGCGTGTACCAATAGTCCGCTCGAAGTCAATAACACAACACCTGGCACCAATAGTTATTTATGGGATTTTGGCAACGGTGATACTTCAACCGACATTGATCCGGATTACACTTATCCCACTCCAGGAAATTATACGATTACCCTTACTGCTACCAATGAATTCGGATGTATTGAGGAAATCAGCTATTCTGCAGAGGCCATTCATCCTCCGGTTGCAGATTTTATTCTTCCGATAACTGAAGGATGTGCTCCGCTGGAGGTTTTGTTCGAAAACACTTCTCAAGGAGATTATTTGGAATATTTGTGGGACTTCAACACCGGTACTTCCAACGAATATGAACCGGAACCTGTGATCTACCAACAGGGAGATTCTACGCTCATTTACCCGATTGAACTCACGGCAACCAACTACTGTGGCAGTCATGCAACTACAAGTGAAGTAACCGTTTTTCCGACGCCGCAGGTGCTCTTCGCAACCGATGTGGATATTTTCTGTTCACCTTATTCAGTAGCTTTCAATAATCTCACTGTCGGAGAACCCACTTCTTTTTTGTGGGAATTTGGTGATGGCTCTACAGCAGACACTTTCAATGTGCCGCCCCATCTCTATACCACCGGCGATGAGCCTACCGATTATACTATAACATTAAGTGCTACGAATGATTGTGGCACCGATTCGCAGGATTACACCATTACTGTTCTGCCCAATACCGTCACCGCATTTTTTAATACCGATATCACTTTCGGATGTGCCCCGCTGGAAGTTAATTTCACGAATTTTTCTTCCGGAGCAACAGAATATTACTATTCCTTCGGAGATGCTATTAATAGTGGAAGTAACGAGCCTTCTCCAACATTTATTTTCACTGAACCGGGCATTTATACCACTCAATTATTTGCAGACAATGGCTGCAGCTATGATACGGCTTCAGTGCAAATAGAAGTTTTCGAAACTCCGATTTTGACTTTTACCACTGAAGAAGATTATTGCTTTGGAGAAACGGTGCAATTCATTAACACGTCTCCCGCAAGCGATGAATTTTTGTGGGATTTCGGCGATGGTAATTCCAGTAATGAAACCTCTCCGGAACACCTTTACGAAACTGCCGGTTCTTTTGAAGTGACTTTAACAGGTCAAAGTCTCGAAGACGAATGTCCGGGGTTCGGCCAACAAACAGTAGTAATTATTGCCGCACCAGAGCCCTCCTTCGATGTTCCGGATCAGGTAGGTTGCTCTCCGTTTTCTGTTCAGTTCTCCAACACCACCATCGGTGGCGATTTTTATGAATGGAATTTTGGTGATGGAAATACGGCTGGAATTGAGAATCCTGAACACACGTTCTTCAATACTACCGGAGAATCTGTTTTGTACCCTGTTACGCTCACTGCCCTCAATAATAATTTGTGTTCTTCCGAGTATACTTTTAACATCATTGTGTCACCAACTCCAGTCGCTGATTTTGTTCTAAGTGATTACGAAACATGCGATGATCCTTTTTCTGTTGAAAGTGCCAATCTTAGTCAATATGCAAATAATTATCAATGGACATGGCCCCTTGGAAGCAGTACTGTGTCGGCACCGACCATGGAATTTACAAATTCCGGAATACACGAAGTAGAACTGACAGCTTCAAATTCATTTGGATGCACAGATACGGAAGTGCAGCAGGTAACTATACTGCCCTATCCGGTAGCTTCGTTTGAACCTGCTTTTGCACAAAGCTGTCCACCGCTCACCACCAGTTTCATTAACTTCACAACAAATGCTGACTTATATCAATGGGTGTTCAGCAATGGCGACACATCGATTTTTGAAGAACCAACAATAACATTTACAGAACCCGGAAGCTACCATGCAACGCTGATTGCTTCCAATGAATTCGGTTGCATGGATACAATGGTATATAACAATGTAGTAACTGTTTTTCCGGCGCCAATAGCAGAATTCACTTTTACACCCAATCCTCCAACCAGCCAGGATCTGGAGTTGGAATTCATTAATCAATCGGTAGGCGGGTATAACTACTACTGGAATTTTAATAATACCCATACTTCTTTTTTAAAGAATCCCACTCATGTTTTTCCGGATGGTGGATCTTATACCGTGCAGCTCATGGTCGAAAATATGTATGGGTGCCGCGACTATGTGTCTCACTCAGTTGTAATTCCGCAGGATTTTTATATTTACGTTCCGAATGCATTTACACCAGATCACGATGGTATCAATGAGGAATTTAAACCGGTTGTGGGTGGAAGTAACATTTTGAACTATACATTTCAGATTTTCGATCGCTGGGGTGAAAAAATATTCGAAACGAATGATCGGAATGCTGGTTGGATCGGGGATGTTCGTGGTGGAGATTATTATGTAAAAGAAGAAGTTTACGTTTGGCAGGTGTTGGTGAGGTATCTATCCAATGGTGATGTTCAGAAAGAAAGAATCCGGGGGCACGTAACGGTTCTTCGATGATGAACGAAGGGCAATGACACCAAAGAATTAAAAATGGTGTAAACAGTTATCGAACCTCTCCCACCACCAGCTTCACCGCTTTATCACTTCCCCAATCGCGCATGCCTTCGGATCGGTGGATGATTTCTCCGGAAGAATTAATGACCAGCGATGTGGGGAGCGATTGCGCCGCCAGTTGTGCGGGAATGGCAGTCGTCGGAAAGTAGACTGGTAAATCCCAGTTCTGTCGCTTCAGATATGCTCTTACATGTTCCGGATCTTCTGTGGTGACGAGAATGAAGTTGGCTTTGTCTCCGGACTTTTCTATCAGTGAAGTGATAGAAGGCATTTCTGCTTTGCACGGTCCGCACCAGGTAGCCCAGAAGTTGAGGAAAACCGGCCGGTCATTCAAATCACCCAATCGGTAATGTTGACCTTCCAGATCCATCAGTAACCAATCTTTGGAAACCGGAGCTAATGGTTCGTTCGTGTTGGCGGTGGTGCTACCAAGAATTCCGGTTTTTATAATTCCTCGCTGCACCATTTCTCTTCCTCCGGGAACGATCAGCAATATTATTACGGCAATAAATAACACATCCCAGAATTTTCCCAAGAACGATTTTGCCAGAAATTTTTCCCATTGACGTTGCAACCATTTCATGCTGCAAAGGTGCCCTTTTTTTCGCGTGGAGTGTGCAACTACTGTTACACAATGAATCGATATTGGCCAACCTGCTCCGATGTGTCGACGGTGACGAAAGATGTTATACCATTCCTGTTACCACAGCATATTCGCGATCGGAGACAGCATCTGTATATCCTTGCACTGGCTCTTTAAACCCGGAAGTTTCCAGATTGCGGAACCCCGAATCTTGAAGTAACTCTTCGACCATGGCGCTGTTGAATAAATTAAAGCCAAACTGCGTGACCGGCATCTGCTTCATATACTCCGCCTGTCCGAAACCGATGCTGATTTTTCCGCCTTTCCGAATGACATGCTTCAGTTCACTCAGCATTTTCAGAGGATCGGGCCAAAAGTAAATCGTATTGACCGTCATTACGTGGTTGAATGATTGATCTTCAAAAGGAATGGATTCACCGGAATAGAGGTGAAAACGAGCATTTTCTGATTGTACCAGATGTGCGTTAATTCTTTCCGCTTTTGTTTTCATTATGTTGCTAATTTCCAATCCAGTGTAATGGAGATTGGGGACTTCTTTCAACAACAGCGGCAAGTGGCTGCAGTTGCCGTGACCGATTTCAAGTAACGTATCACCGGTTTTGACTCCCAGACTTCGAAATGTGTTGAGCGTCATCGGGTGGTTGATTTCATGGAGCTTATGACCGACTTCTACGCCCATTTCTCCTCTCGGGCAACCGAGTTGTGCTGCTAAATTTCTGAGTTCTGTTTCGGTGGGGGTGTGGTTGGGCATGGTGGCGTCATTTTGCTCAATAAATTTAAAATTATTTCCTTAGAAGTCGAAGAATTAAGCCGATATCTCCAATCTCATATCTCCTCGTTCCTATCTCAAAAGTGGGATTACTTGCGTGATCCATCCTTTCCCGTGCAGTGGATGAAAGCCTGACCTGCTGTTGCAGTTTTACATCTCCAATCTCATATCTCCTCGTTCCTATCTCAAAAGTGGGATTACTTGCGTGA
>CALDPJ010000102.1 GCA_937911795.1 uncultured Flavobacteriales bacterium
CTCACAGGCCTTTTGCATGGCTCCAGCCCGCTGGCTCACCAGTCGCAAACCCGATTCGAAACTCAACGCTCCTGCTGCCACCAACGCAGAAAATTCTCCGAGCGAGTGCCCCGCAACCATGTCCGGTTGAAAATCCGACCCCAGAGCCTGAGCCAGTATCACCGAATGAAGAAAAATTGCGGGCTGGGTAACGTTGGTTTGTTTCAATTCGTCGTCGCTTCCGCTAAACATGGTATCGGTGATTCGAAAGCCGAGAATTTCATTGGCCTGCTCAAAACGTTCGCGCAATTTTTCATTGCCCTCGTACAATTCTTTTCCCATTCCGGAAAACTGCGATCCCTGTCCGGGAAATACGTATGCCTTCATATTTTATTTGGTTGAGTTAGCGAAAATAAAAAAGAGAAAGGGATAAACGCCTTTCTCTTTTTCAAACCAGATTAACCGAATTACATTAACGTCTGTCACCAAACAGACGCAACATGAACAAAAACAGATTTACAAAGTCGAGATAAAGTGTTAATGCGCCCATCATGGCCAGTTTGCTTGAAGCTTCAGAACCGTGCTCTACACCCATGCCGATACGCTTTAGTTTTTGCGTATCATAGGCGGTCAGTCCGGTGAAGATCAACACCCCAAGGATGCTGATAATGTAATCGAACATTGCGCTTTGCATAAAGAAGTTCACGACCATGGCGATGATGATTCCGATAAGGGCCATGCGCAAAATAGAACCGAATTTTGTGAGGTCGGTATTTGTTGTGTACCCCAGCAAAGCCATCGTTCCAAACGTTCCGGCGGTGATGAAAAACACCGATGAAATCGATCCCATCGTGTACACCAGGAAGATAAAGCTCAAACTTGCGCCCATCAACACAGAATACACCACGAACAAGCCGAGCAATGATTGTGAGCTGAGTTTATTGAACATTCCGCCGATGGCAAAAACGAGCAACAAAGGAGCCAGTAGCACTACCCAGCCAAGCATCGTAAAACCGGTTTCTCCAACCAGGTAGGCAACCAGTGAAGGATCCGTTCCGATGTACCACGACACGAGCCCGGTGATGGTTAAAGCCCCGGTCATGTACGTGAATACACTCGACATAAAGCTCTTTGCCATTGCGTGGCTTTGCTCTCCGGCAAATACCGTTTCGGCCTGAGGTCTTAAAAAATTATTTTCCATTTTATTTAATGAAGTTTTGAGGACAACAAAGATAAGAATTCGTTGCGTGTTCTTTCTTTCAGAAACTCTCCTGTAAAGGCAGAGGTAGTAGTAATTGAATTTTGTTTTTGAACTCCACGCATCGACATGCACATATGCGTTGCTTCAATAACCACAGCCACTCCGGCTGGTTTCAGGGTTTCTTCAATGCAATCGCGCACCTGGTTGGTGAGCCTTTCCTGAACCTGCAAACGGCGCGAATAAGCATCCACCACGCGGGGCAATTTGCTCAATCCAACTATTTGCCCATTGGGAATGTACGCTACGTGTGCTTTTCCGAAAAAAGGAAGCAGGTGATGTTCGCAAAGCGAATACATTTCGATATCCTTTACCACCACCATCTGGCTGTACTCTTCGCGAAACATAGCCGAGCGAAGAATCTCTGCCGGATCCTGATCGTAACCATGTGTCATAAACTGCATGGCTTTGGCCGCGCGTTCGGGGGTTTTCAATAAACCATCTCGCTGTGTATCCTCTCCGATTTTCTCCAGGATCAGGCGATAGGCTTCGGATAGCTCACGAATAGTTTTTGGATCGAAATTCTCGATCCGTTCGTATCCGTCGCCTTTTATTTCCAGTTCGTTATCCATATTATTCTCCACCGTAATATTCGGCTTTGTTATTTTCGGTTTCTCTCAGTTCCAATTTGTGCAGCTTACAGCCCATTTGCGCCACAGGATCTTCAATCAGCTCCCAGATTGCAATAATCATATTTTCTGTGGATGCGATCTGCCCTTTCATGCAGGCCACATCGAGGTTTACATTTTTGTGATCAAACACATTCACAACCTTTTCTTTCAGCATCGCACTCAGGTCTTTCAGGTCGAGGCAATACCCGGTTTCGGGCTTTGGCGTTCCCTTTACAGTTACGAGCAGCTCGTAATTGTGTCCGTGCCAGTTGGGGTTTGCGCATTTTCCAAAAACCTCCAGATTCTTCTGCTCGTCCCAATCGTGATTCCACAATTTATGGGCAGCGTTGAAGCGTTCTCTGCGGGTGATGTATACCGTTTTCATAGACTCTGTTTCTGGCTGCAAATATACGGCTAATTCGCCGTTTTAAGGTTATAAACGATACCTTAGCGCTTCCTAAAAAAAGATAAAATGATTGTTGTAACGGGTGCTGCCGGCTTCATTGGCAGCTGTCTGGTGAGCCATTTAAACAGCGAGGGCTATCGCGATATTGTCCTGGTGGATAGATTTGGGTCAACGGAAAAACTTCCGAATTACGAAAACAAAACATTTACAGAAAAGGTAGAGCGCGATGTGTTCTTCGACTGGCTGGACGAGCACGAAGAGCGCGTACAGTTTATTTTTCATATCGGGGCCCGAACGGATACGACCGAATTTGACCGGGATATTTTCGAAAAGTTAAACGTGAACTTCTCGAAAGAAGTCTGGAAGCGCTGTGTGCAATACGGCATTCCGCTGGTTTACGCATCTTCGGCTGCAACGTATGGTCTCGGAGAACACGGCTATGAAGACCGGCACGATGTGGTGGATCAATTGAAACCGCTCAATCCTTATGGTGATTCCAAAAATGAATTCGACCAGTGGGCGTTGGCGCAGGAAGAAAAACCGTACTTCTGGGCGGGGCTGAAATTCTTTAATGTCTATGGTCCGAATGAATACCACAAAGGGCGTATGGCCTCTGTAATTTTTCACGCACACCGGCAGATAAAAGAAACAGGGAAAGTAAAATTGTTCCGATCACACAACTCTGACTACAAAGACGGCGAACAACTGCGCGATTTTGTGTATGTGAAAGATGTGGTTAAAGTTTGTCAGTTTCTGATGGAGAACCGGAAAGTTTCAGGCTTGTTCAATCTCGGAACCGGAAAAGCAAGGACGTTTGTGGATTTGGCCAAATCAACTTTTGCTGCCTTGAATATTGATCCGAATATTGAATTCATTGACACGCCAGAAGACATAAGGGATAAGTACCAGTATTTTACCGAAGCAAATATGAATAAACTCCGAGCTTCTGGCTATACTGAGAACTTTTTTTCACTAGAGAAAGGAGTAGAGGATTATGTTCAGCTTTATCTCGAAAAAGGACGGTTTTTTTGAGTTGGATTGAACATGGAAAAATTGAAAAACTTCGTGGTGTTCTTTGTGCAAACTTAGTGGCCTCCGCGGTTCATTTTTTTACCTCAAAGCATACGAAGTCGGCACGGTGTACACAGAGAGAAATGCTAAAAACATAGCGATCCTCGCACCTCTATGGCGACCCTTGCGGTAAAAAGTCTAACCGCAACGAACGCAAGGAAGGCGCTATGTACGCAAGGGCATACTTGATCATCAGGAAAACTTTTTGTGCCCTTTGCGCAAACTTTGTGGCCTCAGTGGTTCATTTTTTTACCACAAAGCACACGGAGTCGGCACGGAGGACACGGAGGAATAATAAAAATATTGCGCTCCTTGCG
>CALDPJ010000103.1 GCA_937911795.1 uncultured Flavobacteriales bacterium
GGCTGACGGCATAAACTCGCCGCGCAGAACGGACGGCGAGGGGCCGGGGCCATCAACGCTCCGGCCCCTCGCGTGTCACTCCACCGTCTCTCGCAACGCCTCGACGGCGTCGGCGGCGCCGGGGATGCCACTCTCGGCGAGGCCGTACTCGCGCGGGAGGTCGTCGGCGAAGCGCTCGAAGGCCATGTAGCCCGAGACGACGATCGAGCGCGGGTCGAACTCGCGGCCGAAGCGCGCGGCCAGCGGCTGGCGTTCGACGTCGAGCAGGCCATTCCGCCGGAAATCGGCAACATCAACATCAATGCATGCCACCGGGAATACCTCGATGAATTGGCTGGACGGCTCGAAGTGCTGGAGCAATACATCACTGACGGCAAAATTCACTACGTGGTATTTGGTCATGGTGCAGACAGCCACGAATGGGATGACCTCGGACATCAGGTCACGACCGACGAGTGGGTGGAATGTTCCGAAATGGTGTACGGTTTTATTCACCGGCTGGAACAAAAGCTCAACCGACCCATTCCGTTATCGCTTGCATTGTTTGGCGGGTACCGAAAGGACGACTACAATTCGGTGCTTTCACTCCATACAGCAGATCTGGTAACCTGCCTGAATGTGCTCTGCGGGCAGCAAATAGAATATACACCCGCGGTAAAGGAGAAAGGTGAATTGGCTCCCGATTATCCGTTGTGAGTTTAACCAGTTACCCACCGCTCAACGCAGAAGGGAAAGGTAGCGGAATGGTGTAAGTCCTTTGCTCCCGTTGCGCCTCAATTGCGCCCATTGCGGTTAAAAGAGATGACTGCTTTGAAAACCATAGCTTAACACAGCTTTTATCAATTCTCCATATCTTTGATCAAAACACTTCCATGCCTGCTATTGATATTTTGCGAGACCGATTGATTGAAAAGCTCCTCACCATTCAGGATGAGGGATTGCTCCGGGCACTGGATCAATTGCTGCGATCTAAAATGAATCCTGAGGAGAAGGTGAAAATTACTGAGGCACAGCGCCGCATGTTGCAGTTGAGCGAGGACGACATTAAATACGGTCGTACTATTTCACAAGACCAGATGGATCAGGAAGATTTGGATTGGCTGGACGAAGAGTAATCAGAGCAAATAGGATATTATTAGTGATTCTTTAACTTCAGAACCTCCGCTTTTAATACGGGAATATCTTTTTGTATGATCGCCCAGATCATTTCATATTCTACCGAATCATATGCGTGCACGATGATGTTTCTCAAACCAATGATATTGGCCGCTGAGGTAATATTGATAACAGGATTTAATTTTAGCAACTTGTTTACAGCTTCACCAATAATTTGCAAATCGCGTTCAATGGCTCTTTTTGACACCCAGTCGTTTTCGAATTTTCTAAAATCACCTTGAAATCTTCCTGACAGCTCTTCTATTTCCGCAATCACTTGTTCAATGTCAAGAATGTACTTGAGCATTCGGTCATGCTGCATACAAGGATATTTTCGACTTTTCTACTTCTTCAATCATTACTGGATTTCGCAAGGCCTTGTAAGAGATCAGATCCACTTTTTTTCCAAATAATTTTTCGAGATCTTTTAAGATAGAGAAGTAATTGTCTGCGTAGTTTAGAAGTTCCAGGTCATCAGCAAATTCAACGATTAAGTCAATGTCACTAGTATTTGAATTGAAGCGCTCATTGGTTGCAGAACCAAATAAGAACAGATTTTTAACCTTATGCTTGTCGCATATGCTATTCAGATTGGATTTTTGCTTTTCTGTGAGGCTCAGCATAAAACAAAGATAATGAAGTTTTCTATTGGGTTTATACTGATAACCTCTTCAGATTACCATTCCCAAACCATCTTTTCAGACACTGCTTTCGCAAATTTTTAAGTCCTTTGCGGCTTGCATTGCGCTAACTTCAAAACGAAAAAAAAACACCATGAAAAGAACGGCATTGTTTTCCGCCAGTTTAATTTTGATGCTCGCCACGGCGTGCGATCAACCCACAAATGAATCGAGTAAAGTGACAAACGAAACTTCTCAAACGGATAATCCGCTTTTTTCTGAGAGCGAATTGCCGTACCAGGCACCCGATTGGAGCAAAATAAAATCATCACACTTCGCGCCGGCTTTCGAAGAAGGAATCAAGCAAAGCCTGGCCGAAATCGAGGCAATTGCCAACAGCGAAGAGGAACCAACTTTCGACAATACCCTCGTGGCGCTCGAAAAAC